>DLDC01000082.1:0-30747 GCA_002480935.1 Prevotella sp. UBA7782
TCGCCTATCACGCCGCCCCAAAGGGTATTGTCCAAGTCCAGAATAAGGCATTTCTTGAACTGCCCCTTGCAGGCACAGATAATATCCATCACCCGGCCGGCCACGTAAGGAACGGCGTCTACGCTGAGCACCATCTCCGTGCTGACGTATATGTTGGCGTCGAACATGAAGTTGCGGCCCATCTTGTTTTGCAGTCCTGCAATGTCGCAAACAAAGAGGTTGGGATGTCGCTGTGCCAACTCCATCAACCCAAAGTTCAGCTTGCGCACTTGGTAGGTGAAAGACGACTCCACCTTATTGGCATAAGAGCCGAACACCGTGTCTTCTATTTCCGGATAGTTCAGGCAGATTATCTTCTTGCCCTTCAGCGCGGGCATCTCCACAACCGATTCTACGAACTTTAGCCGCTCGTCGGCCAGCGTTGCCTGGCTTTGAGTAGGGAGCATGCTGTGCTTCTCACAGAGTTTATGCGTGGACTGGAAGAGCACTATGAACTCCGGGTCATGCTCATACAGCTCGCTGTCAGGGTCCATAAACTGCTGGTATACCTGGTTATATTCAGCCTCAAAGAGGTCTATGTCGTACCCCTTGGCCACACCCATGCCTCGCAGGGCTGTGGCCAGGAACTGCGTAGCCGTATCGCCTATGAGCGCGACACTGATTTTCTGATCGCAGGCAGCGGGATGTTTGGCCAGCTTCTTGAGATCTTTCAGTGTTAGTTCTTCCATGATGTGATGATTTTTACTTATGCCAGACCGATTCCTTTTTCGTCATAAACGGTTTCTTGATCCATCTTTTGTGTGATGGCTCAAGTGTTCTTTGGTTTCACAATAGGATTGTGTATGGTTTTGCAAAGTTACAAATAAAATTATTATATGCAAAAAAAAACTTAATTTATTTATCTGTCCGCAAAAACATCTTGCTTATTACTGCATCTCATCGCACGATGTTGGCTTTGGCAAGAACGAATAAGAAAGTGTTTCAGGTCACGTCTTTCTGGCGTTGGTAGGATAAATGTCTGGCCGCTGGGGGCTTTTCGCAAGCTATCTTATAATGCGCATCAAAGGCTTCGGTGCCAAGGGTGTGATGTACGTGATTGCTTTCTTTCTTTTATAATGTACCTTTCTTCTTTATTATGAATCCCGACTTCATCAAACCGCACTCAATTTTTCAGTAATGGTTGTGCCTTGTGCGGTCAACATCCAAGCACGGCAAGAATCTGCCCCATGTATGGGTTGAACATGTGGTGCGGCCTGTATATGTTCATTGGTTGTTCCTTGGTGTGGGGCCGGCACAAGGCACGGCCACTACAACTGCTGAGGATTTTTGTGTGTGAATAATCATCACTGCTTTGATATTTAAGAATGTCATCAATGCCGGATGCTGATGTCCGGAACCCTGTTATGTAACATTATCTTACTATTCATCACGCCCCATGTCCGCCCCTTGTGGACGCACCAAGGTACGTCCCTACTTTTAGGATGTATTCCTTATTTTATTAGCAGATTATGGGCAGTATTTGAAAATAAATGTGTAAGTTTGTGGCGAACAAATAATTTTTGCTACTATGACAGAAGGATTCCGAGTGAAAGAATATCATGGTCCGGTGAAACGCTATTGCCAGACCATGTTGCTGCGTGATGATAGCGAGCTCATCAAGAAATATCGTGCGGCTCATAGCCGTGAGCATTTCTGGCCTGAGATAGAAGAGGGCATCAAGAGTGTGGGCATACTAGAAATGGAAATCTATATCCTTGGCAACCGTCTGTTCATGATTGTCGAGACTCCGCTCGATTTTGATTGGGACTCCGCCATGGCACGCCTTGCCACCCTTCCCCGTCAGCAGGAGTGGGAGACGTTTGTCTCAGCTTTTCAGCAGTGCGCCGCTGATGCCACAAGCGACGAGAAATGGCAGATGATGGATCGCATGTTTTATCTCTATTAGCTAATGCTTTTTAAATGTGTCGAGCATTGGGAGAATGCTCTCAAGCTTCTCCACAATGCGGTGCTGCTCGAAGAGGGGGGAAAGTGGAACAAGCAGGTTATATATGCTTTGTGCGTTTAGGGTTTTTCCTTTTATTGTATCCTTAGACTCACCCCAATTTGATGTTACAGGGAGAATCTTTAAAAGATAGTCTCGTGTATAGAATTTAGTATCGCATAGTGTTTGAATAGTTATGATTGCTTCATTATGATAAGCATCGATGCCAAGGATACAGGTTCTTCCAATAGTCAATTTAAAACTCATTAATAATGAGCCAGCTTTAGAAATGTTATATCCAAAGGTTTCTTCGGCAGCGTATTTAGAAATCCTTTCTTTTGTGGATATTATTATACCATCTTGTTTCATGTCCGAAATTGATACCCAAGGGTATTCTCCATTTATCCAATATCGCCCATCCCCTCTTGCAGGAGTTTTACCAGAATGACTATTAACAAGCCTCCCGAATCTTACCCACTCCCACGTTTCAGGGATATCGAACGGTATTTCGTCATCTATGCAGACATCCGGTCGCTTTTTATCGGTAAAGCGTTCCATCCAATGTCCATCTGTGGAGCGATAGATACGTGATTCGTTCTTATCTTTCTTGATTTTCTTCTCTTTGACAAGCTTTGCCTTCTCGTCATGAATTCTATCAAGCAGTACTGCTGCCGGCTCATCGTTGGGGTCTTTTTTAATCCACATTGATGCCCTTGTTTTATCCTGCTGCCTGGTCCTTTTGCTTGTCGGGCATGGTGCTTGCCAGTTTCTGGTATTGAGAGGGGTTCATGCCGTTGAGCTTCCTGAAGGCCTGCACAAAGCTTGAACCGCTCTTATAGCCCAGTTCCTCGTATATGGCCTGTATGGTCATGTTGCCATAATGTTGGGCATCGCTCAGCCTCCGACAAGCCTCGCGTATGCGATGCTCGTTAAGATAAGTCTTGAAGTTCATGCCATAGTTTTCGTTGATAACAGCTGATACATACTTAGTGTTTGAGCCAACAAGTTCGGCCAGCATGTTCAGGCTGAAATCTTGTCGGCTAATAGTAGCTATGTCATCCATCACCCTGTTGATCTTATCCAAAAGTATCGTCTGTTGTTCAGCTGTCAGCAAGGAAGTCTGTCGGCCCTCATCTGCCGTTTCCTCATTGTTGCTATGTACTTTATGTCCGATGGATTCGGCATATTTCCTAATCATGGCCTTGCTTGCGTCGTCCTGCTTCGTTAGTTCCTTGTTCTTTTCTATCAGCAGTTGCTGGGCCTCCAGCAAATGCTTGTTGCGCCTGCGCAGCTTCACATACAGCATGGATAGCACGATGATGAAGCATAGGAATAATCCCACGTAGGCCATGAGCATACGGCTGCGCTCCGTCAGGTTGCTGATGATTTGGTCGTTGAGCTGGTTCTCATAGTCGAAGAGCTTGTTCTGCGCCGCGTTCATCCGGTTCTGATCGAAGAGTGAGTCGCTCAGCACCAGATACCTGCTCTTATAAGCCTGTGCCTGCAGCGCGTCGCCGGCCCTTTTGTAAGCCACGTATAGCTCTCTTGAGATGGAGCATTCAAGCTTGGCATCGTGATTCTTCTTAGCCAGATGCAGCTCTGTCAGAAAATTGCTGATGGCATCACGGGTGCGGTTCTGCATCATATAGATAGAGCCGTTGGTGCCGTAAGTGGTGCACAGATAGCGATAATCTAGCCCCGCGTCTTCTATATATTGCCTCACCTTGCTCAAGTAATAGTGCGCCGTGACATAGTCGTGCGCCGCCATGGCGATGGCGCTTTGGTTGTTGAGGGCATAATATCTCATGACGGGAGTGGGCTTGAGCGGAATGCTCATTTGTATATTATAGTATTTTCGAGCTTCCTCCACATTGCCCTTCTCGCAATTCACCATGACCAGGCTGATGGCAAATTTCTGTTGCAGGGACAAGTCTTTCTGCTCCACGGCCATGTCGTAACCTTTCTTGTAATAATGCTCAGCCCTCCCAAAATCGGCCATTTCACCGTATATAGTACCTATATTTCCCAGGCAGGCGGCAGCCGTGTGACTGTCGTTTTGCTTGCGCGCCAGCTCCAAGGCACGGGTGTAAGTGGTGAGCGCCTCCGAAAACTGCTCGTGCGCCATATACTTGTCGGCCTTCAGCTTCAGCTCTACAGCCTTTCCGGGTGTCTCATCAAGGGCCCTGGCAAGTGTAGGGAGAAGGGAAAGCAGAATGATGATGCTTATATAAAGCCTTGTTTTTGTTGCCATACCGCTGCAAAGTTAGCAAATTATTTTTAATATTGGTGAAACATATCGCATTATTGGCCGTATTTGCCTTCTTAGCTATTCCATGCATCTCCGGCTCAGCATACCCGATGAAATGGGCAAAACATCATCATTTTCTTGAAATCGAAGACGCGCAGGCATAAAATATTTGTAATATAGCAACTATTTTCAGTACTTTTGCAACAGAATTAATCAATTTTCAATAGCTATCTAACATTTTAAAAGAAATGCTTATGAATCACTTCTTCAAATCAGTTTTGTTGGCGTTTGCCACATTCTGTGCATTGCCCGGTATGGTGCAGGCACAGAAGGTGCTCACGCTTCAACCACCCAAGGCTGCGTCGGGCTTATCCGGTGCTGCCATGCAGAATACTGCCGTGCGCAAGAAAGGACAGTCAGCCACGCAAGTAAAAGGCTTTATGCCGTTGGCTGACGCTGAGCAGTACAACCAATATGTGGGTCAGGGCAAGACTCCGGCTTCTCGCCTGCCGCAAGTAAGGAAGAATCCGAATGCCCCGGAAGACTCAACGGTTTATCATTACACTGGCTTCAACGCTGGTGCCGGTGTGGCGAGCGACGGCACTACGGCCACAGGTGGCTGGGTGAACTTCTCCTTATATAAGGATTATAGCAATGCCTATAGCCCCAAGGACCCGGCCTTTACATGCGACACCATCAGCTCAGACGGGGGCGCGTCGCCCTATTCGGTGCTCATCGGCGACAAGGTGTATAGCTTCTTGCCACACACAACCAATTATACCACCTATCCCACCATCACGCGCACCGTGTATGACGCCAACACCATGAAGCCGCTGAGCTCGCAGGTGTTTAACACCAGTCATGGCGGAGCAAAGAGTTATGTGCCCTATATCATGGCTTATGATGACCAGACGGGCAATACCTACGCCATCACGCTTGAAAATATCAAGAACGCGCAGGGCTCTACCGATCATGAGAATTATTGTCTGAACATCGTAGATACGGCTACCTGCGAGCTCAAGCGCCTGGGTGTGCTGGGCAAGTGGTACTCAAGCAAGGAGAAGGGCAATATGGCCATCAAGTCGTTTACGGCTTCTTACGGTACCCTCTATATTGTGTGGAAAGATGATTCTCTTTATTTGGGAAAGATCAACACATCCGATTTCAGCGTCGATTCCATAGGCATGATCAGCAGCTTGCCTAATAAATATGTCTATGGTGTTCAGCCTATTGTCAGCGAAAACAGTTCGTTGATCATGAATTACTATGACTTGAACTCGGGCACTGCTTATTATAAGGTAAACACTTACGTTCCCTACGGCTCGACCGAGAAGAAAGTGGAGGCCACTAAGATAATAGATGCTCCTACGGGCTTCAACTTCTTCTTCCAGCGCCCTGAGACAGTAAAGAATTCCTATACCAAGTATTTCCAACCCATCACCGACTTCAAGGTCACTATTCCCGAGGGCAGTAACGAGGCTACCATCAGCTTTACTACCCCCGACTCTGTATATGCTGACGGCACAAAGATGAAGTTTGAATATTACAACTATAAGAATCTGACGTGCTATGTCTCCTCATCCAACCACGCGGGCAATTATTATATCACCTCACCTTTCCCGCGCAGCCTCAACTATAAGACACACTACGAGGGTAAGGTTACGTTGCCCAGCGGCTTTAACAACATTGCAGTGAAGATTTCGAGCAACGACTATAATCTCTCACTCAATCCTCTTCTGGTGAGTGCCAATGTCATTGCCGGTTATGACGCTCCCGCGTCTGTAACCGATGCCAAGCTCACCATCAACGGCACCAAGGCCACTATCTCATGGATCAAGCCCACCGCAGGACGTTATGCCGACTTCGGCAGCACCTTCGATGCCAGCGACATTACTTATAAGGTGGTGCGCAGCGACGGTTATGTGGTGGACAGCACTGCCAACACCACGGTTGAAGACAACACGCTGCCCGAGACTATACAGTCTTGGTCATACACCATCTATCCTTATTCTCATGGCAACAAGGGCGTAGGCGAGCAGACCAACACCGCTGCCGGTGGCAATTACATGGCTCTGCCTTATGAAGAGAACTTCGACGATGCCAGCAGCATGACACCCTGGACGGTGATCAACGCCGATAACAATGGCTCTTACATGACATGGTATTACAATCAGTATAGCCACTCCGTGGTGACGGCAGGAGGAAGAGCCATGGACGATTGGCTCATCACTCCTAAGTTCCAGTTGCATGCCGATACTCTCTATCACTTCGGCTTCCAGCTGCGGGGTGAGGGCATACTGAAGGTAACCTACGGCACAGACAACACCGTAGAGGCTCAAACCAACGTTCTGGACAATATAACTGCTACAAGAAACATCACGGGCAAGGACGACCGCTATACGCGTCGTGCCGTAGACACCAAAGACTACTTTGTTTCTCCTGCAGAGAATGGCACTTATTGCTTCGCTCTGTATGCCAACAACGTGGGCAATGACAACGACGGCTGGACGGTAGACACCGTCAAGGTGAGTGCCGTGGCTCCGATGGTAGCTCCTGATAGTGTGCAGAACCTGCAGTTCGTTCCCGGTGACAAGGGCGCGCTTAACGGCACCTTCACTTTTACCGCTCCTACCAAGACTATCAGTGGTGAGACTACTACTGTAAGCGCCGTGAACGTTTATGACGCCAACGGCAAGCTGCTGGGCACCACACAAGTGTCAGCCGGTGCTACGGGCAGCGTCAAGGTGAATGCCGTGAAGGGTTATAACACCTTCTTTGTACGTGCTGCCAACGACCATGGAGACGGCTATCCCGTGAAGCGCTTCATATACATAGGACCTGATGTGCCGCAAGACGTGGCCAGCGCTCACGCTACTTGGGGTGACGGCGATTATGTTACCAACATCAACTTCGACAAGGTTTCTACCGTGGGCCGTCATGGCGGTTATGTTGACCCGGCTACGGTGAAGTATCGCCTGTATACCTATAACAACAAGAACTATCCTTCGCACAAGGAAGTAACTACAATGTCTACTAACGAGACTGTAGAGGTAGACAACCAAGGCCTTACGGGTCAGAATCAGGTGGTTTACTCTATCACAGCCTTTAACGATGAGGGTGAGTCGAACTATAAGAACTTCGGCATCGTGATAGGTACTCCTTATGCTCTGCCTTATCTTGAGCCCATGAAGAGCTCAGGCCTGAACCATCAGCCTTACATACTCTATCAGGGCATCAACAATCAAACTTGGACCATCGACTACGGCGGCATCTTCGACACCAACGTGACAAGCTATGCCGACAGCACCGTGTCGTTTGTCTTTGCTCCTACCAATGCAAGTGAGGCATCGGGTGGCATCGCTACACCTATCATCGACCTCACTACGGCTGTAAAGCCCGTACTGACTATGAAGATTTGGCACGCGCCGGGCATCAGCAGCAAGGCTTTTGTTACGATAGACGCTGTTATCGACGGCTATCATACACAGGCTGTTGCCGACACGTTACACTTCACGGGCAACGAGGGATGGCAGGATCGCATGTTCGAACTGAGCAAGCTAAAGGGCAAGAAAGCACAACTCATTTTCACTGCCTACGCAGCTAATCCTGCTGACCGCGTGTGGGCAACCGACTGGCGACTTGTTGATGCCAGCGGCAGCGACTTAGCCGTAACAGCCATTAGCTCGGCTCGCCATGCCGTGGTGGGCGACACGCTCAACGTAGCCGTTACAGTGGCCAACGAGGGTGCTACTGATGCTCAGGGCTATTCGGTTTACTTCAATGTGAACGGTGAGACAGTGGATGTGGCAGAGCCCACTGAAACACTCGCAGCAGGCAAGGAAGCGCAGTTCAGCTTCAAGTTGCCTATCACAGTAGCTAACGCTTCAGACTTGGTTTATAACGCCTCAGTAGACTGGGATGCCGATACCAACGACGCCAACAACACCAGCACCGACGTGGATGTTCAGGCTCGTCAGCTCACACTCAACGCTCCTTCAGCTCTGACCTTCACGGGTGACAATACCCTTACATGGACAGCGCCCGAAGCTTATGACGGCTATCCCGTAGCCCTCGACTTTGAGGATGAGAATGCCTTTGAGACTGATAACATTGCCGGATGGAATACTTATGACGGCGACAAGCATCTGTCGTCAAGCTTCGTACAGTATTACGGCAACTGGTGGCCTTACCTCAACAATCCATTGGCTTGGATGACTTGGAGCACCACAGAGGCTGGCTTAGGTGTTTACTCAGGACGCTCTCTCTGGGGCGCGCGCAATGGCGACAAGTGCCTCATCGCTTGGGGCAACTATGGTGAGGATGCTGAAGGACGTGCCAACAGCAGCGAACCGGAGGATGACTGGTTCATCTCGCCCGAGCTGAAAGGTGGCTCTGATTTGAGCTTCTACACCAAGAGCAACTACGCTGCTACGGTAGAGGTGCTCACATCATCTACCGGTCGTGAGCCGGCCGACTTCACCAACGTGGCTCAGACACTTAACTTCTCAGCACAATCTGCATGGACACAGGAGAGCATCACTCTGCCCTCAGACGCTAAGTATGCCGCACTGCATGTAACGAAAAACGGCTTCGGCATTCTGGTAGACGATATGAGCTATACGCTGGCTAAGGCTCCTAAGCTCTTGGGTTATAACGTTTATTACGGAAGCGATAAGGTGGCATTCGTCACAACACCTTCTGCCAACGTGAAGGGTGCAGGCTCTTACAGCGTGAGTGCCGTATACGATCTTGGCGAGAGTGCCCTCTCTAACGTGGTGACGGGCATAACCACCCTCACAGCTGACGAAGGAGAGGCTACCTACTATGACTTAAACGGCCGCTTGCTTCATGCAAAGCCCGCACAGCGCGGTATCTACATCAAGAAGCAGAACGGCGTGAGCCATAAGGTGGTTATCCGATAAGCTCATCGATATTGATTCTTTTATAGGTGGAGGACAGCCTCATGAGGGCCTTGCCCTCCGCCTTTTACTTTTTTAATACGAACTTTTCTGCCAGCTAAGATGCTCCTAAGCAAGATAGCAGGCGATGTTCAACAACTTTTTTTACAAGATGAAGATACTAAAACGCACAACTATGGCGGCTCTCTTAGCCGTTTTTCTGCAACAAGGCGCAATGGCTATCCCCGCTGATCCTCGGCCAAAAACCGTGCGTCAGCCCGACGGAACAACACTCACCGTTCTGATGCGGGGCGATGAGCATAGACATGTGCTGCTGTCAGAAGATGGTTTTCCGCTGATATACAACACGCAGAAACAACAGTTTGAGTATGCCCGGCTCACTAACAACAGGCTCGTGGCCAGTGGCATTTGTGCCGCTAACCCCGGTGAGCGCAATGCTCAGGCAAAGGCTTACGTAGCCAGTGCCAACCGTCAACAGATGCTTAAAGCAGCTGCCACCATGCCTTTATCCAGGCCTATGATGCGCCGCGCTGTGACAGAGCCAAGCGGTTACACCCACCCCATGATTAACAACTTTCCTACCACGGGGCACATGAAGACGCTCTGTCTGCTCATTCAGTTTTCTGACGTAAAATTCTCGTCTATCGACAATCCACAGCAATTTTATAACAATCTGCTCAACACCAAAGGCTTTACTTATAGCAACGGCGCTAATGGCTCGGCATGCGATTTCTATAACGATGCCTCCACGGGAGTGTTCGATCCTCAGTGGGATGTCATCGGGCCCATCACCCTGTCTAAGGGAGCAACTTATTACGGCACCGACACACCCAGTCAGGATGCTCACATGGGCGAGGCTGTCAAGGAAGCTGTAGAGAAAGCCCATGACATGGGGGTAGACTTCTCACAGTATGATTATGACAACGATGGCGTGGTAGACAATATCGCCATCATCTACGCTGGCTACGGTGAAGCTGACGATCCTAACGGAAAGGAGTTTATATGGCCTCATGCTGCCAATATGGAGGACGATTGGGGCATCAGTATGACGGAAGACGGCAAGAAAATAAGCCATTATTTCTGTTCTAACGAGGTGAGATATAATGCCGATGCATCGGTAAAAGAGCCCACAGGCATAGGCACTGTGGTGCACGAGTTCGGGCATATCCTCGGCTTGCCCGACCTCTATGACGTGTCGTACAACATGCTCTCGTCAATGCTTCAATACGGCTTATATTATTGGGACACGATGGCGGGAGGAAGTTATAACAACAATATGAACACCCCGCCAACCTTCTCGAGCTACGAGCGCTTTGTACTGGGATGGCTGAAGCCGGAGGATGTAACAGCCGACATAGACAGCATAGCCACACTGCCCAACCTTGCGGCAAGCAATAAGGCTCTGCGCGTGAAGGTGCCGGGCTCTGACAGCGAATATTTTCTGCTGGAGAACAGACAGCAAACGGGTTGGGATAAATATATCTACGACCATGGCTTGCTGGTCTGGCACATTGATGAAGTAGACTCTTTGTGGAAGAGAAACGCCATCAACATAGACCCAACACACCAGCATGTGGACCTTGTGGAAGTGACAGGCAAGCAAGACAATAACCCCATAAACGATGCCTTGCCGGGTACAAATGGCATAACCTCGCTGACACTCACTGCATGGAACGGAAGTCTCGTGCCGGACTTAGATGATGTGAGCGAGGCTGATGATACGGTGAAGGTGCTTTTCTCTCCCAGCAAGTTCTTGTTGGCGCCACCACAGGAAGTCAAGGCTACAGTCTTGACAGACAGCACTCTCACCTGGGCTTGGGTTCCGGTAGGCGATGCCTCAAGCTATTTGGTGCGTACCTATATGCTGAATGACGATGGCATAGAGACCAACGCCGACACCACTGTGGTTAAGGTTGGTGAGCCTACCTCATTGTCTTTACCGACGGTTGAGCCCGACACGGAGTACGGCATCGACGTTACGGCACGCCGGGGCTCTTATGCTTCGGCCACAACAACGGCCACGGCGCGCACCCAGGTGCTGCCCTTTGCCAAGCGTCGCCCCTCAGGCGTGACAGTAGCCGACCTCTCTGCGAGCGGCTTCACGGCACATTGGAATGCGTTGGATGATGCCGACAGCTACGAACTCACGCTCAGTAGTCTGGCCTATGGCAGCAACTTGGTGAGTAAAGGCTACGACTTCAGCGGCCGCGCCGACGGCATGCCAGCCCTATGGCAAACCAACAGCGACAGCTATTTTGCCGTAAAAGGTTATTACGGCAATGCTTCACCTTCACTGCGACTGGCCACTGACAGCGCTTACTTGCAGGTGGCCTTCGGTGAGAGTATCTCAGACAGCATCAGCTTCTGGTGTCGCAGCTCGCGCGAAGGCAATACTATAGAGGTGAAGACACTGCATGACGGACAGTGGAGCACCGTAGCTACAGAGCCCGTAAGCACTACGGCGCAAACCTTGCGCCTTGCTACGAACGGGGCAGATGCAGTTAGTCTGGTGTTGCACCGCACCTCCGGCTATGTGGTGATAGATGATGTTGAGGCTCGTTGTCACTGTCTTGAGCACACCCCCGTGGTCGGACACGACCGGCAGAACGTGGGCAACACGCTGAGCTATGCCTACAGCCATTTGCCGCAAGGCAACTATGTGCTCACTCTGCGTGGCGTGCACAATGGGCTATACTCACTTGCTACGCCCGAAACACCCGTCACACTGTCAGCCACAACGGGCATCACGCATGTCGGCGGCACTTCAGACGATGCCACCGTCATCTATCAGCTGAACGGCACAAGGGCCATAAACGGCAAGCTGCCTAGAGGCATTTATATAGTGAAAGGACAGGGTAAGGTACGTAAAATGATGGTGAGATGAGAAAGATAATATCCTTCGTGTTCGCGCTGGCAACCTTTGTGGCGGCCAGCGCGCAGAATACGGTGAACTTGGGCTATTGCAATGGCGAGGTGGCATCGAGCAGTGAGCAGGTGCTGAACAGCACAGGCTGGGTGCAGGGAGCTATCTGTTTGCCCGTCACGGCAACCTCTGCCTACGAAGGCAGCAACATAACCGCCGTGCGTGTGGCACTGGTTCAGCGCATCAACATCGACACACTGAAGGTTTGGGTGCGCACTCAGCTAGACGGCGAAAACCTTGCCGAGGGCGTGATAACCAGGACTTCGAGTCCCAAGATAGCACGTGGTTGGAACACGGTGCAGTTGGATAAGCCTGTCAGCATCAACGGCCGGCAACTCTATGTGGGCTTCAGCTTTAAGCAGCGGGCCAGCGTTCAGGGCGTTTCACTTGTGGGTGAGCCCATGTACAACACCTCTTACGTGAAGTTGGGCGATGCTGACTGGCAAGACGTAAGCCAGCTTGGACAGGTGAGTATAGAGGCTGTTGTGCAGGGCTCTACTGTGCCTTCCTTCGACTTAGGACTTACCGGAGCTGTTGTAAGCCCTTATCCCACAGCCGGACCCAATGCGTTGCGCGTTACGGCACAGGTGCATAATTTTGGCATGAACGATGCCCACGCACTTCGTTTTGCTTTGTTGAGCGGCCCAACAGAGTTGGAAGCTCAGGTGCCTGACACCGTGCTCTCAGCCCGTTCAAAGGCTGTTACGTTTGTCGTCAACCCCTTACAAGCCATCGAGAGCGAGCAATTCACGCTCTGCCTGCGGCATGTTGACGGCTTTGACGATGAGACGTCGGCCAACGACAGCGTCGGGGCCAGCTATGCTTACTTAAAGAATGTGCTGGTGGAAGAGTTCACAACAGAGATGTGTGTGAACTGTCCGCGCGTAGCAAATATATTGAACGCGGTGCTCGAAGAGGCTCCTTACTGCGACCGAGTGGCAGCCGTGTGCCACCACGCGGGCTATTACACCGACCAGTTCACTCAACCTTGGGACGAAGACTTGGTATGGCTGTATGCCACAAAAGACAATTCTTACGCTCCGGCTGTGCTTGTAGACCGCCGTCCTGACTTTTCCAGCACTAGCGGAAAGACACCCACGGCTTTCATCTCGCAGAGTACAACGGAGATGAAGCAGGTTCTGGACTATTATATGGACAGGGTTGCCGAACTGGCCGTGGGTGTTAGCGTGGCCCTGAATGCCGACTCTACCTACGCCACAGTGGTGGTGAATGGCAAGAAGAACGCCAACTACGCCACCAAGAACCCACGCCTCACAGTTTATCTGGTGGAGAACGGCATAGCCACAACCAATCAGACGGGAGCTACCGGCACCTTTGTGCAAAACCACGTAACGCGTGCGCACAACAGCACATGGGGCGTGCCGGTGGAGTGGAACGGCAATACCTTCAGCTATGAATGCACTTTTGCCATTGACAAAAGCTGGAAGCTAGACAATATGCAGGCCGTGGCGTTTGTAGGAAACTATGATGCCGACGACAAGGAAAACTGTGCGATAGACAATGCGTCCGCAGTGTCGTTGCTGGACAAGGGTTCTGCCACGGGCTTAAAAGACGTAAGTACGGCTGCAAAGGGCACCGAGACTTGGTATAACCTGTCGGGTATGAGGCTGCGCGAATGGCAAAGAGGCATCAACATTGTGCGCACTGCCCACGGCAGGGTGATGAAAGTGCTGAGGCGATAATCGATTTCTTCTGGGCAGAAAGGTCTGACGGGCTTTCTGCCCCCTGTGATACCCAAGAGCCATCTTCCGTGTGGGGAGATGGCTCTTGAGCGTGAGGCAGGGGTGAGGGATCATGCTGCAGTGTGGCGCAAGGGGCTGATGCTACTCTTTGGGAGATTGCTTTTGGGTGAGCTTATACTCAATAAGGAAGGCTATGAGCAATGCAAGGCCCACGCCGATGGCGCAAAACACCCAAGTCATTGAGTAAGAAAAGAGTTGCGCGCCCAGCAGGTAACCGATGCCGCCCAGCAGCAATACCAGGGCCCAACGCAGGACGATGAACACGTTTTTCTGCTTTTTCTCATCGTCTCTTATTAGCAGTTTGGCGGTCTCAGGGTCGGTGTGGTTGTCTATGATAGCCTGCCTGATGCGGCTGTCTTCTTTGTCTTTCTTGGCTTTAGCCACTGTTGCGCAGACAATAGCTACTATTCCACAAGTAATTCCGAGTGCGGAGCTGATGGCTCCAACTTCCATTGGTCCTAACATAATGTCTTGTTTTTAATGAATGTTCTTGTTTGTTGTTCTCTGTTATTAAGACAGCCAAAGGGCTAAAACATTACGCTTGTTTCTGAGAAAAATCTTTCATCAGGTTGTTGGTGAGCCAGATGGCGGGCAGCACGAAGCCGGCCATGCCGAGCAGCAGGGCTCCTGTGAACCAAGGATTGGATTCCTGGTTGGCACAAAGCACCATCCATGCCGTGGGTGCAAGCACGATGAACGGCAAGCCGAAGCATGTGAGCAGCAGCTTGCCCCATGCTTGCCACCGGCGCTTACGGCTTTCGGCCCCTACGCTCTTCATCACCTGGCGGTTGATGTCGTCCAGAATGGCCTCCCTCTTCAGACTTTCGGCTATGAGCTTGTCTATGTCGTTGTCATTCATTGTTTTCATCTTGCATGTCCTTTCTTAGTTGTTCTCTTATTCTGTGTAGTTTTATCAGCACGTTGCCCGTGCTCATATTTAGGGCCAGGGCAATGTCCTTGGTTTTCATTCCTTTGTAGTAATGTAGCCGGATGATGCGCTTGTCTCGTTCAGGCAGCCTGCTAATGGCTGCCTCCATGCGCTGCAGCAGTTCTTCGTGTTCTTGGCTATAGCCTTCATCGGCGGCATCCGCCTCGCGTCCGTTCAGCGGTTGGGTGGCTAGCCTGCGCCTCTTTTCCAGCTCATTGAGGGCCAGATGAACGGCAATGGCAGTGAGCCATGGGCCAAGCGAGGCGCCGTTCCACGAGCTGAGACGTGAGTATGCACGTATAAAGGCTTGTTGCACAACGTCTTTTGCGGCGGTTTCGTCTTTCATAACACCGACAGCTTTAGAGAAAAGCAGCCCCGAATATTTGGCCACGATGAGCTTGTAGCCATTGCTGTTGCCGCTTTTCAGGATATGGTCTATGATAAATTTGTCGTCCATCTGGTTTGTCTTTCCATATTATATAGACTCCCATTCTGCGGAATTATTACACTTTCTTGGCCAGTTTCTTCATATTGTAATATTTGTGTCAGAATAATCTGTCGGCAGGCCAAAACTGTTTTTTGCAGTAAAAAGATGCATCTTATAATATGTTTTGTAAAAGGTTGATAGTCAGAAGAATAAATGTGTCGTTGCAAAAAGGCCCGTTTGGATGTCTGAAAGTGCCTGTTTTGCCTTGTGAAAAGGCCTGTTTTGCAATGCAGAAAGGCCCTTTTTGCCATGCAAGACAAAAAAATGCGGCAAGCGCAATGGCCTGCCGCACTTTATAACTTTAGCCTACTTGGCTATCTCTGGTATGGCTGTGCCCACGCATCCGTCGGGCATCTGTATGTGCAGCATGGCGCATACGGTGGGGGCGATGTCGGTCATGTCGTAGTGAATGTTGCTCTGCCCGTGGGCCACGTGCCAGCCCATGAACACCAAGGGTATGTGTGTGTCGTAGGGATATGGCTGTCCGTGCTGTGTGCCCTTGTAGGTTGGGCTGTCTTGAGCGCCGAAGAATTGCGGGCGGGTAACCACGCTTATCTCTCCGCTTCGGTGTGGGAAGTAGCCGTTGATGATGCGTTTCTTGAAGATGTCGGGCATGGTTGCCGTAGCCACCTTCTCATTGTCTACTGCATAAACAAATTGTGGGTCGTTGCGAAGCCACTGCAGTGAGGCGTCGATGAGGTCCTGCTTCTTCTTTCCGCAGGCTGCGATGAGGCTGTCGTTGAAGAAGAACTGATAGTTGTCTTCAAACATAACGGGGTTCTGGCTCATGCCGAACTTACCCTTCAGATAGGTGTTCAGCTCGGTGGTTGTCTTGTCATAGTCCCATGCTCCGGCCGGTATCTTGTGGCTCTTCATCTGATTATAGTTGTGAGCTGCGCCGTGGTCGGCCGTCAGAAAGAGCAGGTAGTTGCCCTTGCCCACCTCGCTGTCGAGGGTGTTGAGGAAGGTTGTGAGGTCCTTATCTAACTGCATATACACGTCGTGGTTCTCCTTTCCGCGTGTGCTGTAGGTGTGTCCGATGGCGTCGGTAGACGATATGCTCACTGTGAGCATGTCCGTACCGTCGTGCTTGCCCAGCTGTTCGTTCTTCAGGGCAGCCTCTGCCATTTTGAAGGTTACGGTCACTCCGAGGTTGGACGTCTTGATGTCGAAGCCCGGCTTGGTGTGGTTGGCCTTGTTGAAGTCGGTTACCCACTGTGGCAGCTCGTTCATATAGTAAGTGCTTGTGACGAATTGTCCTGCCTTGGTGTCCCACCAATAGGCTGCGTTGGCCGACTGTCCGGCGGGCAGGATAGATGCTCGGTCTTTGAGAGACACGCCGATGACCTTTGACTGATAGTTGGTAGCGATGCGCAGCTCGTCGCCTATGGTGGTGACAAGCATGTTGTGTGGCGACATCTGTCCGGCAGAGTTGTTTGATCCAACGCTCTTTACGCCATTGTCGGTGCAGCAATATACCTCCTTGTCATTAATGGCAAAGTTGTTTCCGGCAATGCCGCTCACAGAGGGGAAGGCTCCGGTGAAGATGGTGGAGTGGCCCACTGCCGTTACCGTTGGCGTGTAGTTAAGGTGCGTGTTCTCGCATGAGAATCCCTCGTTGAGCAGACGCTTGAGGCCTCCGTTGCCGTATTCGTTGTAATAATAATACAGATAATCCCAGCGCATCTGGTCTACCACAAGGCCTACGACGAGCTTAGGACGTTCTACTTGTGCCGATGCCGAGAGCACGGAGCCTGCAAGCAGCAGCATGAAAAATAGTTTTTTAATCATATTGTTTGATGTTTAAGAGTTTCTTTTCTGACGTCTTCAACCAGTTTCTGCACCAGTCGGGGCAGGGCGTAATGGCCCAGCTCACTCTCCTGAATCCATATATAGCCCTCCGGCAGGGTGGGGCGGGTGCCGGATTGGAGCAGATAGAAGTCGGCCAGGATAACGCGGTGGGTGAGCACATGCCTCACTTGGCTGCGCAAAAGGGTGAGACGGCCGCTGAGAGCGGGCATCGCGGCGCCCTCAATGAGCAGCGGTTGCCACAGCCCTTGCCAGATATCGTGCCCCGAACGGCGGCAGATGGCGGTCTGATCCTTATACCTTATATATATAAGGGCCATGTGCCGCTCCTTCACCTTCACCGTCTTGAGTTTCACGGGCAGCTCGTTTACGCGCCCGGAGCGCAGCGCCTGGCAGCCCTCAATAAGCGGACAAGATGTGCAAGTTGGTGATGTGGGGGTGCAAAGAGTAGCGCCAAAATCCATCACAGCCTGATTGTAGTCGGCCGACCGTGTGGCGGGCACGAGCTCATTGCCCAGTGTCTCGAAGGTGTGACGGCCCCCGGTGGTGTTGATGGGAGTGGATATGCCGAAGTAGCGGGCCATCACTCTGAAGGCATTGCCGTCTATAGCCGCTACGGGAAGGCCGAAGGCGAATGACGCTATGGCTGCTGCCGTATAGGGGCCAACGCCTTTTAGCTTGCAAATTTCGCCCATTTCATCGGGGAAATGCCCCATTTCAACAATCTGCTGAGCCGCTTTGTGAAGGTTTCTTCCGCGGCTGTAGTAGCCTAACCCCTGCCATAGGCGCAGCACATCGTCTTCGCTGGCTGCCGCAAGTGCCTCTACTGTGGGATAAGCACGCATGAACCTCAGCCAATAAGCCGTGCCTTGGGCTATGCGTGTTTGCTGGAGAATAACCTCACTGAGCCAGATGGCATAGGCATCGTGGGTATGTCGCCACGGCAGGTCGCGCTTATTGACATTGAACCACGCTAGCAACGCTGTCGCGAATGGGTGAAAAGTGCCTTGTGTATTCATTTTTGCTTTATGATGCAAAGTTACTAATAAAACTTTTAATGACTGTCTTAGCCTTGTTTCTTTTTTGTTACAACACAGTCATGGTGTGGGCATTGGCAAGCGTGCTTACTCCTTATTTAATATGGGGAGGGTGCCGGGGGGTGTCTTAGGGCTTGGTTAAACTTGTATTACAAGCGTTAAGATTACTTTTAAGGTATCAAAATTCAAGGTATGAATAGCATATATTATAGTGATTTTCGTCTATAGAATATGCCAGTATATCTATATTGAGTAAAGAAGTTCTTGCTTTATTGCATAAATAGTGTTAACTTTGCAAAGAAACAAACAAGCTTTAACTCTATCTAAAGACAAAACTTTTAAACTTATCAAATATTAAAAAACAAACTAAAAGCCAAATGAAAGATGCAATGAACAAACTCTTTAGAATTTGCCTTATGGCATTATTCTTGCTTGCACCTTCTTCTTTGTTCGCCCAAGGCCTCGTATCAGGCACGGTGATAGGCTCAGACAATGAACCTGTTATTGGCGCCACGGTGGTGGAAAAGGGCAACACAGCGAACGGTACAGTAACTGATCTTGATGGTAAGTTCTCATTGAACCTGAAGAAAGGCAAGATTGCTGTCATTTCTTATGTGGGTATGGAGACCCAAGAAGTTCATGTGGGCAGTAGCCAGCAAATCGTATTGAAAGAAAATCTTGACCAACTCGACGAGGTGGTTGTGCTGGGTTACACCAGTGCAGTGCGTAAGGACCTCACCGGTTCGGTGGGTTCGGTTTCCGGAGCGCGCCTTGCCGCAGTGCCTGTAGCTTCGGCTGCCGAAGCTTTGCAGGGCAAGATAGCCGGTGTGCAGGTAACTACTGTTGACGGTCAGCCTGGTGCTGACATCAACATCCGCGTGCGCGGAGCCTCTTCAGTGACACAGAGCAACGACCCGTTGTTCATCGTTGACGGTTTCCAGCAGAGCAACATCAACGACATCCCGCCCTCGGATATCGCCAGCATCGACGTGTTGAAGGACGCTTCGCTCACCGCTATATATGGTGCGAAGGGTGCCAACGGCATCGTGGTGGTAACAACCAAGAGCGCACAGGCAGGCAAGCTGAAGGTGGGCTTCAATGGTCGTATGTCGGTTTCGCACATATCCAAGACGCTCGACTTGATGAATACACAGCAGTTTGCCGACTATCAGTATGACCGAGCTGCTGCCAACGGCACGCGTTCGTCATGGGCCAAGGCCTTCAGAGGAAACTTTGGTAACCCCTACGACCTCGACTTGTATGGTCAGCTGCCTACCCACGACTGGCAGGATGAGGTGTTGGGCGAGACGCCCCTCAACTATTCGGCCAACGTAACCGTGGGCGGTGGTTCTGAGAAGCTGCGTTTCAACTCATCGTTGACGCAAAGTGAAGACAAAGGTATTATTCGTGGCTCAGGCGTTCGGCGTACCAACTTGAACGTGAAACTTGCTGCCAACCTCACCAAGAACTTGGTGCTGACCTATAATCCCCGCATGACGTTCCGCCGCGACATCGGTGCCGGCGGCGATAACATTGGTACCGGTGGTATCATCGACGTGCTGAGGTATCGTCCTACCAACGGTTTGAGAGAGTTCGGAAGCTGGCCTCCCTACATGGCAGACCCGCGTGAGGAGCAGAACTTCCTTTATACCAATCCTAAATCGGATATTGACACCAACCAGCGCAAACGCCATTCATATACCATCAGCAACCAGTTCTCTTTGAAATGGACACCCATCAAGGGCCTCGTGCTGACCACAGAGGGTAACTATACCTGGGCTTACGGCGAAGACTTCCGCTTCTTTGGTCCGATGACGAGCACCGGCCAGTCTACCGTGAACCAAGGCAAGCCCGTGGCTACCATCGCTGATTATACCACTCAGGCATATACTTGGACCAACACGGCCAACTATGCTTTCACGCTAAACGACACCCATAACTTCTCTATCTTGCTGGGTCAGGAAATCACCAACTCACAGAAGCGCTCAAAGTCGGTTACCAATAACCTCTTTGATGAGAACATCTGGGCACAGAAGGCCTGGGACAACATGGGTCTGGGTACGGCTTATACCACCACGTCATCGCTGTCTACTCCTGCCCGCATGGCTTCTTTCTTTGGTCAGCTGAATTATAACTTCGACCATAAGTATCTCTTCTCTTTCACGTTCCGTGCCGATGGTTCAACCATGTTCGCCCCCGGCAACCAGTGGGGTTACTTCCCTGCCGTGTCTGCAGCATGGGACTTGAAACGTGAGAACTTCCTGAAGGACGTGAAATGGATTGACCAGATGAAGCTTCGTGTGGCTTACGGATTGAGCGGAAACAACAATATATCGAGCGACTTGTGGCGCTATCTTTACAGCACTTCGTCTACGGGCGGCCCCGGTTTCGGCGAGGCAACTACCAACGGCGAGCTTTATTATTCCGTTCCTAGCTCGTTCCCCAATAAGGACATCAAGTGGGAGACAACCGTGAAGCGCAACATTGGTCTGGATTTGAGCTTCTTCGGCAACCGTCTGACCATCTCTCCTGAGGTTTACTTCAACACTACCCGCGACTTGCTTTACAACTCTATCATACCTACCGTGACGGGTTATGAGCGCCAGATGCAGAACATTGGCCGCGTAACAAACAACGGTGTGGAGCTGACTGTCAACGGCGACATTCTCCGCGGAAAGGACTATGTGCTCTCCGGCAACCTCACCTTCGGTTGGAACAAGATGACCATCAAGAAGCTCAACAGTACGGACGGCATACTCTATAACACCTCCAGCCGCTGGAAGTCAAGCGACGAAGCCGACTATCGCCTAGAGGTGGGCGGCGAGCTTGGCCTCTTCTACGGTTATGTTTATGACGGCATCTACTCGCCAAGTGAGTTTACCTTCGACCCCGTACAGGGCTATTTGGCTGTGCCTATCCCAACAGAGAAGGATGAGAACGGCAATATCATCAAGATGGGAACCGTTATCAACAACGCCCTCAACTCTTCTAACTCTGGCGAGGCAACCCTTCCCGGCAAGATAAAGCTGAAGGATCTGAATGGCGACGGCGTGGTAGACCAGAACGATAAGACCGTTATCGGCAACACCAATCCTAAGTATCAGGGTGGCTTCGGCTTCTCCGGACAGTACAAGGACTTTGATTTCAGCACCAACTTTACTTATATGGTGGGCTTCGATGTGTATAACGCCATGGCTTATGCCCTGTCAAGTTCTTCAAAAAGCCAGTATAACTTCTATAATGTGTATAGCAAGTTTGCCAACAACCGCTGGCGTTACACTGACCCAACCAATGGTGAGGCAATGTATAAGAACACATATCTGGACAACAGCGTAGACACTTATCTTGCTCTCAACGGCAATGCCACGCTCTGGAACCCTGCCGACTTGGTTAACAATCAGATGATTTCATGCTTCGTAGAGGATGGTTCGTTCTTGCGTTGCACCGACCTGACCATCGGATACACCCTTCCTCGTCAGCTCACACAGCGCTGGGGCATGGACAAGTTGCGCTTCTATGTGTCGGCAAGCAACCTCTTCATCATCACAGGTTATTCTGGTTACGACCCGGAAGTTGACGTGCAGTCCGGTCTTACGCCCTCTATGGACTACAACCGTTACCCACGCAACCGTTCTTTCTCACTGGGTGTGAACGTTACTTTCTAATCATAAATCGAATAAAAACATGAAATTCAAGAATATAATATTAGGCATTGGCATTCTGGGAGCAATGACAGGTTGCAACGACTATCTGGATGTTGATGCGCCATCTCGGTACGAGAATGACTATGTCTTCGGCTCGACGGGCGAGATGAACACCGCCCTGAACGGCGTATATGCCGAGATACTCAGTGGAAACACCTTTGGAGGCAACCTCTACAGAACGTTGCAGCTCAACAGCGACGTTGACTTCTCTGCCAACTCTAATGAGAACGCGCAGACCAACGCGCCGCAGCGCTTCGACTGTACCAGCGATGCCAGCTCGGCATCGTCGTTGTGGAACCAGCTATATGAGACGGTTGAGGTGGCCAACAACTTTATTTATAACGCCGAAAACAGCAAGATCAACACGCCCGGAAACGAAGATTATGCCGACGTGCAGCAGATGATTGGCGAGGCAAAAGTGATGAGGGCAATGGCTTACTATGAGCTGTTGTGCTACTATGGCGACGTGCCTTTCACGTTCAAGAACACCTATCAGTCGCAAGACTTCGTGCCCCCCATCACCAGCCGAGACACTGTTTATGCTGAAGTTATCAACGATTTGCGTGCCGCAGCGCCACACATGAAGTACACCTCTTCGCTCTCTGAGGGCGTGGAGCGCATCTCCAAGGAAGCATGTTGGGCTATGATAGCCCGCATGGCATTGCAGGCAGGTGGCTATTCACTTCGTCCTAATGGCGAGAACTCCTACGGTAAGATGGAGCGTCCCAACAATTACAAGGACTTTTATACCATTGCCCGCAACTATGCCGACTCTGTTATACTTGCCGGTACACACCATCTGAGCAACTCTTACAAACAAGTTTTCGAGAATGAGTGCAACTTCAGAGTGGTCAACAACGACGATCCTATCTTCGAGATACCTTTCGCCAAAGGCTCAACTGGTGGTTGGGGTTACTACCAGGGCCCCACAGCATCAAGCTCTAACGGCGTTACT
The DNA here is from genome assembly GCA_002480935.1 of Prevotella sp. UBA7782. Next base: position 22,755 of record DLDC01000082.1, read on the forward strand.
CCTCACGTATATGGTGAGTGCAGCGGAAGCGTAAGGCTTGAGGCATTCTATCGTTACACCTTCGATGAGAAGGATTTGCGCCGTGATTATGTCAACGGATTGTGGTATTACTCATCTACCGGTGAGCCCGTGATGCGTGCCGACTATTCAGTTCACAACAACAAGTGGTCTAAGTTGTGGAATGCAACGGGCTTGGGAGCCAACACCACAGGTTCTACGGGCATCAACTTTGCTTACTTGCGTTATGCCGATGTGCTGCTGATGTTTGCCGAGGCAGAGAATGAGCTCAACGGACCTACGGCAGAAGCACAGGCTGCATTAAAGGAAGTGCGCAACAGAGCCTTCAGTTCTGAGGACCGCGCAGAGAAGGTTGACGCTTACGTAGCACAGGCTGCATCGAGCAAGGAGAGCTTCCTCAAGGCTGTGCTCAACGAGCGTAAGTGGGAGCTTGCGGGCGAAAACTCTCGTTGGAAAGACCTTGTACGTAACAATCTGTATGGCAAGACGCTCTTCGAAACCTTCATGCGCTACTATGCTGTGGCTGAGAATGCCGGCGTATCTTCTTCTTACATGGATATGGTGGAGAATGAAGACGGCATCAAGTGGAGCGAGATTTTGCCAACAGACATCTATTCTTGCTACATTCAGAACCCCGGCGACGGCTCTCTCTTCCCAAACACCACGTTGCCAATACGCTTTATCGTAAATCCGTATAAGGCAGGAACGATACCTCAGGTAAAGCCGCAGACCTACTTCGAGCAAAATAATTTGCCTTACACCGCCATCTCTTTGAAAGACATCACCGGACTGGCTGGCTCAAGCTCCACAATAGGTTGGACCGATACACAGTTCTACAACTGGTGGGAAGATGCCGGCTATCCAAGAGCTCAGGTGCTATACTCGCTCTTCGGATATATGCGTGGCGACGTTAACGGCAATATCTATCTTGTGCGCGACGGCAAGGCTGAGTCTGTAGATCCACTGGCTGTCAACAAGAACGACCTGCCCGTGGTGCGCTATCTGCTGCCTATACCACAAGAGGCTATCACGCGTTCTGGCAACGTTTATACCGAGCATTACGGTTATTAATACATTATTTATTATATAAAAAGCAATGAAGAAGTTATTATTATATACCATTTGCCTCATGGCAATATGCACTGCGTTCTCCTGCTCTGACGATGATGACGATGTGACAGCAAACGGTCGGCTCTTCAGGACAATGTTCAGATGCGACAATAACACAGGCAAAGGAAGCGACGACCCCTACAACTGTACCGTCGTTGACCTTAATGACGTTCATCTCTATTGGTATGGCGTAGACGGCGCAGCAGGCTATCACATCAAGTGGGCCCTCGTACCAAGTGTGTCAGGTGGTGCTGAGGCTTGGGCCAATGCCGACACCACAGGCCTTATCATAGGCGATACCATCCTGCCGCCAGACCAGTTAGACTGTGTCATCAAGGACCTTAACTATCAGACTGACTATCGTTTCGCCATTCAGGTGCTGCACTCCATGGATCTCAACGATCCGCTCAACTCGGGGTGGTATGGCTATGGCAACGGTCGTCAGTGGGCAGAATACCTGGGCTTGCAGACTGCAGCACGTTATGAGGTGCCCTCTATTATTCAGGTGAGCAACATTACCAAGACATCTTTCCGTGTCAATCTCAACCGTTCAACAAAGGGTTACACCGATGATCAGATGTCTGGTTTCCGCGAGCACTTCACCGTGCAGGGCGATCACTTCAAAGTAGACTATCTCACCATCAAGGCCAGCAACTCATCGCTCAACGCCAATGTGCCTGAGAAGTATGTCCACTATAACCTCACAGATGAGGATTGGGCACGCGGCTATGTTGATGTAGAGGGACTCTCAGAGAACTCTGTTTACAACATCGACGTGTGGGATAAGGACATCCCCGTGGCTGTTGATGCTTGTTATAACTCACTTATGAAGCGCACAAAGGGCGTCCCTGGGCCTCCTATTCTTATTAAGCATGTTGAAAGCACCACCGATACTATCGGCACAACCAATGTATATGACATCTCATCATATCACTCTATGAAGCTCGATAACATCCTTAACGAATATTGTGCTTCTAATACATTGGCCGAAAACCAGCGCTTCTATCTGGAAGGTGGCAAGACTTATCACGTTTCCAGCAACGTTTCTCTCTATAAGGGTATCACTCTTGAAACCAATCCTGCCGACCTGGCTGCCGGTAAGGGCAAGGCTAAGCTGCTGCTCAGCGGTATGACACAAACAGGTAACGCTATCAACACCTGCAACTTCATGCTGGGTCGTACTCCTCAGGCAGGCGAGAATGCTTCTATTCCTTTGGATATAGACACTGTTTGCTTCCGTAATCTGGATGTAGATGTGCCTTTGGCAAAGAACTACGGCCACTCTCAAGATGGCTCCGGGTATGGCGCATGCGGTAACTACTTTATGAATATGTACTCCAACGGTATGGGTATTAACGTGAATTTGCTGGAATGGGACGGCTGTACCTTCAATGGTTTGATACGTGGATTCTTCCGTATCCAAGGTGCAAACGACTTTAACATCCACCATTTGATATTAAAGAACTGCGAGTTCTACAACGATGGCTACTACAGCCAGAAGGGTACGGGCTATCAGTATATCTATGCCGACCACAACGGAAAGCCCAAGAGCAACATCTTGGAGAAGGTGGAAATCTACAATAACACGTTCTATGACTCGCCTATGGGCTCAGTTGTAACCGATGCCAACCGCAATCTAACATGGGATGCTTCAGTGCGTTGGAACATCAGCATCATCAACAACACGTTCATCAACTTCCAAACGCGCTCTGCAACACCTCTTGTCAATCTGCGTTACATGCCGGGTGGATCTGTTCTTACCATCAAGAACAACTTCATAACAGTAACCAAGGATGAGGCGGATGAGAACCGCACGCTCTATTGCTCAGGCTCCGACATCAGGTCAATTCAGGGCGGTGATGGTTCAGGTAAGGTTACCTTCGACGTGGCTAACAACTGGTGCACCAACAACAACCTTACATCAGGTTCAGCATTTACCAGCAATGCCTTCTCGTCAAAGAGCAACTCAATGGGTAAGTTCCGTGATTCAAGCATCTTCCCTAATGGGCTCGAAGAGCTGGATCTGCATGTAGACAACATCTCAGCCACCGAGCTGATGGTGTCGCCTAATCCTAAGCATCACATCGGAACGGCTGCCAACCATCTCGATCACCACTGCGACAACCTCAATGGACTCTATTTCCAGAATACGGCCAAGGTGCTCAACAGCAACATCTATAAGCTGGGCATCGGCGCAAGCAAGTGGAGAAGCAAGCTGGTATCGGCTGCCAAGCGCAACCGCGTGCCCTATTATCTGCGCAGAAGATAAGGGCTGACATAAGCTATCATATCCTTATTATATAAGGTAAGGGGAGGCAGTTAGCGCTGCTTCCCCTTTTTCTTAGATGCGTTTTCTATCCTTTTGATATTCAATCCTTTATAGACGCCCTTCTAAAAACGGCCTTTTTAGCCTCCCAAATAGGTACTTTCGGCTTGCCAAATAGGCCTTTTTGCAAGCCAAAACCCATATTTTCGCGAAACAGACTGATACAAATCAATCGCTTTGATGTAAGACAAGAAAGGGTGAGATTATTGGTTATTCAGGTTAAAATATTTGTTGTGTTCGCACACAATGCTTACCTTTGCAGTGCATTTAAGGAAATAAAGATTGTATAACAAAGCTCAAAGGGAGCTTAAAAAAAGGAGACAAAGATTATGATGACATTATTAGTAGTATTAGCAGTAGCAGTAGTAGCAGGTGTACAATTGGTTAACAACAACCACACCGCAGCCATGGGCAAGTAAGCCCGCGGCTTTTCTATTGGATTGAGATTAACAAGAAAGCGAGGAGAGAGCATGGAATTGTTTATGATAGCCGCCATTATCACAGCGTTGTTCGTTATCGTATCATCGCTCACGATGGGTGGAATGCATGACAGATATTAACGTTTGGGAGTCTTATTCTAAACATGATATAGGGGTCGGAGCACATGATGTGCTGCCGGCCTTTTCTTTTTACGTACCTACTTTTCGTCCTTTAGGTATTGTGTATGTCGTAAACTTTCACTACATTTGCAGATATGAAACGATTACTCTCCGGCATATTGTTGCTGGCCGTGGGCATGATGTGTGCCTGTGTAGGTGGTTCCGGTCATAAGCAGACACTCTCCAAGGCTGAGAAAGACCGCCAGGCCCGCCTCGATTCGGCAGCTTTTAAGGTGGCTGTCATGCCCACCTTAGACTGTCTGCCCCTTTATCTCATGCACGACAGCAACTATTATGACTCTGCCCAAGTGGATGTGAGGCTGCGCAGATTTACGGCCCACATGGATATAGACACGGCTCTTGTGGGCGGAAGTGTGCAGGCTGCCGCTACCGAACGGGTGCGTGTGGCCCGCCTCAGAATTCGTGTGGCCTTGCGCGAACTGGCTTCTACGCCTCTTGAGTGGGCGCTGATAACCAATCGCCGCGCCCGCATCACAGAGCTGAGCCAGCTCAGCGACAAGATGGTGGCCATGACCCGCTTCTCTGCAACCGACGAGCTCACCGACCTGGCAGTGAAAAAGGGTAAGCCCAAGTATTACGTCTTCCATGTGCAGATAAACAGTGTTCCGCTCCGTCTGAGCATGTTGAAGACCAACGAAATGGATGCCATGTGGCTTCCGCAGCCCCAATGGACCATGGCTCTACAGGCCGGTCATAAGCAACTCATGGACTCCGGCAAGGGCCATTACGGCGTCTTGGTGGTTCGCACGGCCGATGTGCCCGCCCGTCAGAAGCAGTTGCAAGCCTTTGTTGCCGGCTACAACAAGGCCTGTGACGCCATCAACGCACGGGGCGTGCGCCAGTATGCCGCGCTCATCAAGAAATATATGGGAGCCAACGACAAGGCTATAGACAAGTTACCTAATCTGAAATACAACCATGCCGAGTATTGAAAAGATATTAACCGATGCCATTCGTCAGCTCAACGCCGGCCGGCTGGGCGACGCCCTTCGCCTTTTGCGCCCCCTTTACGAGGGCCATCCGCAGCGCACGGGAGCTGCTGACGTGCTGTCGGTGGCCGAGGATTACGGGCTCATGCTGCAATACATGCGGCAAGGCTTTGCCGATCCCGGCCGCGAGAAGCTCTACAACAAGTTGCTAAGGCTTGCCTATAAGTCGGCCGCCGACCTGCTCATGAGTTGGCGTTGCAAGAATGTGTCCGTGTATGTAGAAGCCTTCCGCCGTGGCGACAGGCTCAATATGTCGCACGATTTTCTGAAGCAGGTGCTCGAATCTTTCGTCTCTGACGAGGCACTTCTCTCCCTTGAGCCCCCTGAGAGGCAGCGTTCGCGCAGCCAGGAGCTATATGCCCGGCACACAGCCTTCATGGACAGGCTGTTCAACCAGCTCTTTGTGTCGTGCCAGTGGAGCTCCGAAGACGCCTCTTTCTATGCCTCGCTGCTGCTTTCGCCCACCCTTTCGATGAGTGATGCGCTGTTTATGGTGAGCGCCATCAGCCTCAATGCCATGAACATCTTCGACATCCGCAAGAGCGAAACCCTGATGAATGTGTATTTGGGAGCTCAGGATGCCAAGCTCAGAGAGCGCGCTCTGGTGGGCTGGGTGCTCTCATTGCGCGACGATTTTGCCCTTTTTGCCGAGCAGAAAGAGCAGGTAAGCCGGGTGTGCGCCGACCCTGAGCGTTGCAGGGAGCTGTTGGGCCTGCAACAGCAATACTTTTTTTGCATGAATGTAGACAAAGACAGCCAGACCATCAAGGACGATATCATGCCCGGACTGATGCGCAATCAGACCCTCAGGTTCAACCGCTTCGGCGTGATAGAAGAGCGTGAGGACGACGAACTGGAGGATGTGTTGCACCCGGACGCGCAAGACAAGGCCACCGAAGAGGTTGAGAAACACGTAGAGCGCATGGCCGACATGCAGCGCAAAGGCTCCGACATCTTCTTCGGAGGCTTCTCTCAGATGAAAAGATTTCCCTTCTTCGACGCCATGGCCAACTGGCTTCTGCCCTTCACCCTCAATCATCCCGACCTCACCACGGTGAGAGAAAAGATAGAAAAGCTGCGGCTCACCACCTTGGTGCAGGCACAAGGCTCTTTCTGCGACTCCGATTTATATTCCTTCTCGTTTGCTGTAGGCCATATCATAGACCGCTTACCCAAGAACGTTATAGAGGCTTTGTCAGCCCAAAGCGGCATGGCGCTCCGCCCTTCCGACGCTGAAATGTCGTCGCCGGCCTTTGTTCGCCGCCTCTATCTGCAAGATTTGTTGCGCTTCTTCCGTCTTTTCCGCTGGCGCGAGCAGCTGGTCAATCCCTTCAGCACCGGCAATAACGACCGGCTCACAGCGGGTGATGCCACCGGCGTGAGGGGCTTCTTCATGGCCGACAGCCTTTTCTGCCAGCCCCAGCTGCACGATCAGCGTGTGCAGATGTGCAGCTTTCTGTTCAAGCAAGGACGATGGTCGGCCCTGCAGGCTTTGCTTTCCACCTTCGACGACGCCGATGTCAGCGTGCTGCCTTATCGTGCACGTTATGCGCTGAAGAGCGGTAGGCTGGCCGATGCCGTTGCTTCCTACCGCCGTTATGTGCAACTACGTCCTGACAGCAAGGCTGCTTTGGGCGGACTGGCCAAGGCTCTGATGCTTACAGGCAATTATGCCGAGGCCGAGAAACGCTACGACGCGTTGAGCATGATGACGCCCGACAGCATTGTTTACGACCTTGATAGATGCATGTGCCTGCTGAGGCTCAATCGACACGATGAGGCTCTGCAGCTGGCATATAAGCTTGATTATGAGCATCCTGACAACAAAAACGTGCTCAGACTGCTGGCTTGGTCATTGCTCTGTACCGAGAAAGTGGAGCGCGCAACAACTATATACCAGCGCCTGATGGCCGATGAGCCCAACGCCGAAGACTGTCTCAACGCCGGCTACTGCCTGTGGGTGGGCGGGCAAATGGCTCAGGCCATTGATGCTTTTAAGGCCTATTGCGCGCGTAAGAGCGGCAAGAAGCCTGCTCAGGCACTGCAAGAAGCCTTTCAGGCCGACCAAGCTTTGCTGGAGAAATATGGCAAGGTGAAGGTAGAGCGGCTGCTGATGATAGAGCTGGTGACTGTGCCCTAGGCTCTCAGACAGTAGTGAGCACCCCAACAGAATGCCATAACCCTTAAATCATCGTACATGAGCAACACCTCTTTTCAATTCGTTCCCGACAGTAGTCAGCAGGCTGTGATAGATGCCCAAGGTGGCTATCATCTGGTGCTGGCACCCCCCGGATGCGGCAAAACGGGCATCCTGGCCGAGCGTATCAGCCGTGCCCACGCCATGGGAGTGCCTTACGACGACATGTTATGCCTTACCTTCACCAACAGAGCGTCGCGTGAAATGACCGAACGCATTGCCTTGAAGATGCAAGGACAGGCACCTGAGGGGCTCATGGTGGGCAATGTGCACCGCTTTTGCTCAAAGTTTCTCTTTGAGAAGGGCCATATAGAGGCCGACTCGTCTATCATTGACGATGATGAAGCCATATCCATACTCTCCGATTTCATGGCTGAGGACGACGAAGCCGTGAAGAACGACTTCAACAGGCTGCATGGTTATCAGCAAATCATACACTTCTCGCATCTCATCATGCAGATAGCGTGCCGTCACGGCGTGGGCATGCTCATGCATCCCGACTCCTTTACCAAGGAAGACCGTGAGGCTTTCAGCGAGCTATGCAAGCTGCGCGGATTGCATTTTGGGCTCGACGCGCTGCTGAAAGTGTACCGGCACATACCTGATTACATAGACGATGCCACCGACTTAGGGCTGAAGGGCATCACGGGACGCCACTTGCACTCGTTGCTTTGGAAGATATTTTATGCCGCTAAGTATGAAGGTTACAAGCGCGAAAACGATATGCTCGACT
>DLDC01000082.1:30798-38802 GCA_002480935.1 Prevotella sp. UBA7782
ATACAGGTGGATGAGGTGCAGGATCTCAATGGTATGCAGCTGGCCATCATAGACCAGCTCACGGCCAAGGACCACTTCACGGTGATGTATCTGGGCGACGAGCAGCAAGCCATCTTCTCCTTTATGGGGGCCAAGCTCGACACGCTCACCGAGCTGAAGATAAGGTGTAAGGGCCACTTACACCACCTTATGCAGAACCATAGGTCGCCCAGCTACCTGCTGGATGTGTTTAACACCTATGCCAAAGAAACGCTGCACATAGACAAAGAGCTGCTGCCCATCACCGATAGGGAGGAGAAAGCCCCAGCAGGAAGCCTGCAAATACTGTACAGCGACACCCTGGAAAGCGAGCTGATAGATGTTTGCGACAGGGTTGAGGCACTGCAGGCGCAAAGCAAAACCGACACAACGGCCGTGATAGTGAGTGCCAACAGCGATGCAGACAAGCTGAGTGAGGTGATGAAAAGTCGAGGAATGCCGCACTTCAAGGTGTCGGGGCAGGACCTGTTTGCCTCTCCTGCCATGAAGTTATTGCTTGCCCACTTCAATGTAGAGGGCCGTGAAGACAACTTTATATGCTGGTCTCGCATCTTCACGGGGCTTAGAATATTCAAGACTCAGGCCCTTTCCAGGCGCTTTGTGCATAAGCTCAAGCAGCTGTCATTGTCGCCCACCGACTTCTTATACTATGACAAGAGCAGCTATCTCAACGAGTTTGTGAAGCATTACGAGCAAGACGAGCTGGTGATATTCGATACAGAGACCACCGGACTAGACACTAAGACAAACGATATCATTGAGATATCGGCCATGAAGATACGTCATGGCAAGGTGGTAGGCGCTAGTTTAGACCTCTACATCGCCACCCGACAGCCCATTCCGGCCATGTTGGGCGACAAGGAGAACCCCATGCGGGCCATATATGAGCAGAAGCAAGCGGCCGGCGAGCTGTTGCAGCCTGCCCAAGCCCTCGCAATGTTCCTCGAATATGTGGGCGACGACCCTGTCATGGGGCATAATGTGGCCTTCGACTATCACATCTTGCAGAGCAACATGCAGCGTTATCTGCCCGAAAAGGCAAGGGGCGGAGGCCGACATGTGATTATCGACACGCTCAAGCTCATACGTTTGCTGCAGCCCAACCTGACCAGTTACAAGCTGGAATCGCTGTTAGACTATTATCATCTCAAGGGAGTAAACTCTCACCAGGCCATAGACGACGTGGCCGCCACGGTGAGCTTGGTGAACTTCTGCTATGCTAAAGCCATGCCCAAGCTGTCTGCTCAGATGGCATTCATCACCCATGACAAGGTAACACCTTATATATATAAGTTCAGAACCTACTATCGTGAGCTCTTCATGCACACGCATCGCCGGCTTTATGCCCGCCCTGCCGAAGGCTCCTTTGCCTTGAGTGATGAGATGCAGTGGGTGTATGCCGAGCTGTTGAAGGACAAGTGGATAGGTGAAATAGATAAGTGGAGCTATGTGATGAGCTATATGCGCAACGAGATGTTGGCGGCCGACGAGAGCTCAGACCTGCTTGTTGAGCAGCTCGCCAACCACATCATGGAGCTGAACACGGCCAAGGAGGCCGACTTCTGCAATAGCAAAGGCATGGCCGACAGGGTATATGTAACCACCGTTCATAAGGCTAAGGGGCTGGAATTTGACAATGTCATTGTCTTTGATGCCGTAGATGGGCGTTATCCTAACTTCTTTAACAAGAGCGAGAAGCGTGATGCTGAGGACGCCCGAAAGTTTTATGTGGCTCTCTCCAGGGCCAAGAAGCGGCTCTATGTGGCCTATAGCATGAAGACGATGGATGGTTATGGCCGCATACACAGCCGGCAACTCACGCGGTTTATGGACCCTGTACAGAAGTTTTTCAGCTAATATGGTCTCCCATGAGGCCCCTTCACGGGTAGCGTTTTGCCTGTTCGGCAAGGGCCCAACCCATGATATTGCCCCGGCAGAGCGGCCCTTTTGTCGGCCTGGAGGCATAATAGTTGCGTCTTTTTCTTGCAAGAGCGATTTTTTTTAGTTAGCTTTGCACGGATAAAAAACATCTACATGAAAGAAATAAAATGGGGATTCATCGGTTGTGGTGAGGTGACAGAGAAGAAGTCTGGGCCTGCTTTCAGTGAGGTGGAAGGCTCTAGTGTGGTTGCCGTAATGGCTCGTAGCGAGCATCATGCGCACGATTACGCTAAGCGTCACCACATCAGGAAGTGGTATACAGACCCACAAGAGCTCATCAACGACCCTGATGTGAACGCCGTCTACATTGCTACGCCGCCATCGTCGCACGCCACTTACGCCATCATGTCTATGCGTTCGGGCAAGCCCTGCTATGTAGAGAAGCCACTGGCATCATCTTATGACGACTGCTTGCGCATCAATCGCACCAGTCAGCTCACCGGCGTGCCCTGCTATGTGGCCTATTACAGAAGGTATCTGCCTTATTTTCAGAAGGTGGAAGAGATTATCCGGCAAGGTCTGATAGGCAAGGTGCTCAGCGTGCAGCTGCGTTTTGTGTGGCCGCCAAGGCCCGGCGACGATGCCCCTTATGACAAGTTGCCGTGGCGCTTGCATAAGGACGTAGCCGGCGGAGGCTACTTCTATGACCTTGCTCCCCACCAGATGGACTTGCTGCAACAGCTTTTTGGCGTGATAGTAAGGGCGCATGGCTATTGCGCAAACCGTGCCGGACTGTACGAAGTAGAAGACACTGTGAATGCCGTCTATCAGTTTAGCAGTGGCCTGAGCGGCTCCGGCTCCTGGTGTTTTGCCGGTCATGAGAGCGCCAAAGAAGACAGGGTGGAGGTGATAGGCACCCAAGGCATGCTCTGCTTCTCCGTCTTTAGCTATGACCCCATACACTTGCACCTCTCTGACGGCACGCATACCATCAACGTGCCCAATCCTCCTTACGTGCAACTGCCCATCGTTACGGCAGTTGTCAAGGCGCTGCAGGGCATCGGCACATGCTCTTCCAGCAGTGTCAGTGCCACTCCTACCAACTGGGTTCTAGACCGTATATTGGGCAAGATATGAGGTTTGCTATGCTTGTGCTGTGCCTTATGCCGTTGCTTGAAGCATCGGCTCACACGCCGTCTGTAGCGCAGCCGGCCGACACGGTGGCGTGGATGCGCCCCGGCGACAAGCACAAACCGAGCATAGGAATATGGATGTTGCGGCGCGTGGGCGACTTTCTGCGGGCTTTTAACGATGTAGACACAAGCTATATAGAGCCCCAGCGCTACAGCTTCACCGTGATGATGCAAAGCACAACCACCTATGAGATGTATCGGTTGGGCGACACCAACGGCCAAAGCGTCACGCTGGCACCCGAGTTCAACTATCGTATCGGACCTTATCTGGGCTATCGTTGGGTGTTCTTAGGCTATACGGTAGACATCAGCCACATGCATCTTTCCAGCGGAAACAAGCAGCGCAAGGAGTACGACTTCAGTCTCTACTCAGCCCTTTTCGGCATAGATTTCTATTACAGAAAGACGGGTAACGACTACAAGATACGTGATGTGAGGCTGGCAAACGACATAAACACCAGCGCGATGAAGGGCATTCCGTTTGGCGGACTAACCTCCAGCATCAAGGGATTTAACGCTTATTACATCTTCAATCATCACCGTTTCTCTTATCCCGCGGCATTCAGTCAGAGCACCGTACAGCGACGTTCGGCTGGCTCTTGGCTTGCCGGCTTGGGCTATACCAACCACACCTTGCTCATGGACTGGCAGTCTTTAAACAGTATGATGGAGAAGAAGCTGGGCGAAACAATATTCGATAACGTGCTTGACAGCACCTTACAGTCGGGCAAGGTGAAGTACACCGACATGTCGCTTTCAGTGGGCTACGCCTATAACTGGGTGTTTGCCCATAACTGGTTGCTTGCCGCTTCGCTCTCGGTAGCCCTGGCTTATAATCAGAGTCAGGGACAACTGCGCCACAAGTTCATCAATTTCAAGGACTTCTCTTCTAAGAATGTCAACCTTGACGGCATCGGTCGCTTTGGCTTAGTGTATAACAACAGTCGCTGGTATGCCGGTTTGAGCGCCATATTCCATGCTTATAACTACCGCAGAGCGAACTTCAGTACGAACAATATCTTCGGAAACATCAATCTGTATGTGGGCTTCAACTTCGGAAGGCGCAAGCATTAACAATTCGTTTATGAATAAGATGAATATCAAAAGCATATATAAGGTAAGATTGATGAGCCTGTTGCTCATCGCGTTTCTTAGTATAACAGCTTCACTGTCAGCCATGGCGGCTGAGCCTCTGCATGGTGTTGAGTGCCCTGCTCCGAAGAAGGTGAATGCTGATGCCAACGTCTTTATCTCGCCCGAAGATAAGGATAAGATTGCCAGACTGCTTCAAGAGGGCCAGCGATTGCGCGACCTGTACAGCAGCGAAGAGTATATCTCGATGTTCATGGCACGCCAATTCCTGGGCACGCCCTATGTGTCGCACACCCTAGACCGTACGGATAGCGAGCAGATGGTGGTGAACTTGCACGAGCTAGACTGCACTACGTTTGTTGAAAACGTTGCCGCGCTCACCCTATGTGCCTTGCGTGGCAAGACCAAGGTGGCCGACTACGTGGGCATGTTGCGCCGGTTGCGCTATCGCGGAGGCGTGATGTCTTACGAAAACCGGTTGCATTACTATCAATGGTGGGTGACCGACAATCAGGCTATGGGCCTTGTGAGGCAGATAGATGAGCCTGTGCAGATATTCAGAGGCCGTCAGAAGCTCAGGATAAACTACATGAGCACCCACGCGCAAAGCTATGCCATGCTGCGCAACCATCCTGAGCGGGTGCGCGCCCTGAAGACTTTGGAAGATCAGACCAATGGCACTGAGGTGAGATATATACCTACCGTGCTCGTGGCCGATAAGGTGCTGATGCAGCAAGTGGTGCACAATGGCGACATCATTGCCATAGTTACAGCCAAGAACAACCTCGACACGTCGCATCTGGGCATTGCCTCCTGGCATCAAGACGGCCTGCATCTCATCAATGCTTCTAGTATGCGCCGCAACGGTAATCAGGTGGTTGAGCCCTCAGAGAGCCTCTATGACTATCTGCGAGGCCAGCCTTCGGCCCTCGGCATCAGGGTGGCGCGCATCGTTAACAAGTAGTCTGCGCTCCCCAAAATTCCTTTCTTGAAAATCTTTTTAGCCCTTATTGCAACCCATTGATAGTCAATGGAATGAGCTGAGTTGTGCTTTTGACTTTTCAAAAGTGCCCTTTTTGCCTTGTAAAAGTGCCCTTTTTGGCTTGTAAAAGTGCCTATTTAGCGACGTAACAAGGCCTGTTTTGCCAACCAAAGCGTCATGCGTCCGTAGACAAATAAAGGAGACGGGTGCGCCCAATGCCCGCTTGTCTCGTTCTGCCGGGCCATGCGTGCCCGATGGCATCCGTATGATTAAATGGCGTTAAAGCGTTATTTTCACGCCAAAAAGCTTTCGCAATTCAGAGATTATTTGTACTTTTACACCTTGAAACGAAACACCGGAAATGCAACAGAGACAAAATAAAGGGCATTCTGGGGCGTTTCGGCCCGAAAAGGGGCAGCTCGATTCAACATAAAATATTCAATACAATCAATAAATGGACGATAACAAGACGATTGATCAGGACAGGATCATGAAGATTAACATCGAGGATGAGATGAAATCCTCGTACATCGACTATTCTATGTCGGTGATTGTAGCTCGTGCCTTGCCTGATGTTAGAGACGGATTTAAGCCCGTGCACCGACGCATTCTGTATGGTATGCTGGGCATAGGTAACACCAGCGACAAGCCTTACAAGAAGTGCGCGCGCGTGGTAGGTGAGGTTTTGGGTAAGTATCACCCTCACGGCGACTCTTCTGTTTATGGCGCTTTGGTGCGTATGGGCCAGAGTTGGAACATGCGCTACACGCTCGTTGACGGACAGGGAAACTTTGGTTCGGTAGACGGCGACTCACCTGCTGCCATGCGATATACTGAGTGCCGGCTCTCGAAGATGGGTGAGCACATCATGGACGACTTGGATAAGGACACCGTGATCATGACTCCCAACTTCGATGAAACACTTAAAGAGCCTTCCGTAATGCCCACCAAGGTGCCTAACCTGCTGGTTAACGGCGGCAACGGTATTGCTGTGGGTATGGCAACAAACATCCCTACGCACAACCTGGGCGAGGTGATAGACGGCTGTTGCGCCTATATAGACAATCCAGACATAGACGTAGACGGGCTGATGAAGTATATACCGGCCCCCGACTTCCCCACCGGAGGCATCATCTACGGCCTGAATGGCGTGAAGGAAGCCTACGCTACGGGACGAGGACGCATCGTGGTGCGCTCCAGGGCAGAGATAGAGAGCGACGACAATCACGACCGCATCGTGGTGACAGAGATACCTTACGGCGTGAACAAGCAGCAGCTCATTGAGTATATAGCCGACTTGGTGAAGGAAGGCAAGATAGACGGCATATCCAACGTTAACGATGAGACGGGCCGACAGGGCATGCGCATCGTGGTAGACGTGAAGAAAGACGCTAACGCAAACGTCATTCTCAACAAGCTTTTCAAGCTCACCGCGCTGCAAAGCTCATTCTCCGTCAACAGCATCGCGCTGGTGCCCAGCCCTGCCAATCCCTTGCAGCTGAGGCCAAAGTTGCTGAGCCTGAAAGATTGTATACGCTACTTCGTGGAGCATCGCCACGAGGTGACCATCAGACGAACCAAGTTCGACCTGAAAAAGGCACAAGAACGCGCCCATATACTCGAAGGACTCATCATCGCTTGCGATAATATCGACGAGGTGGTGCACCTCATTCGCGCCAGCAAGACGCCTTCTGACGCCCAAAGAGCATTGGAGGCACGCTTCCAGCTCGATGAGATACAGTCGAAGGCCATCGTAGACATGCGCCTGTCACAGCTCACCGGACTGCGCATGGACCAGTTGCACGCCGAGTATGAGGAGCTGGAGAAGCAGATAGACTACTTACAGCGCATTCTGGATGATCCCGAATTGTGCAAGAAAGTGATGAAAGACGAGCTGCAAGAGGTGAAAGAGAAATACGGCGATGAGCGCCGTACGGAAATCAAACCCGACGAGCACGAGTTCAATGTAGAAGACTTCTACCCCAACGACCCCGTGGTTATCACCGTGAGCCACTTGGGTTACGTGAAGCGCACGCCGCTCAACGACTTCCGCGAACAGAGCCGAGGAGGTGTGGGAGCAAAGGGTGCGCGCACGCGCGAAAAGGACTTCACCGAGTTCATATACCCTGCCACCATGCATCAAACCATGCTCTTCTTCACCAAGAAGGGTAGGTGCTACTGGCTCAAGTGCTATGAGATACCTGAGGGCGACCGCAATTCGAAGGGCCGCGCCATACAGAATCTGCTCAATATAGACCCCAACGACTCGGTGAACGCGTTCCTCCGATTGAGAGGACTCGACAATGAGGAGTTCCTCAAGTCGCACTATGTGGTGTTTGCTACCAAGAAGGGATTGGTGAAGAAGACCTCACTTGAGGCTTATTCGCATCCGCGCAGCTTGGGCATCAACGCCATCAACATCAACGAAGATGATGAGGTGGTGGATGTAAGGCTCACCAATGGCCATAACGAACTGATACTTGCCGACCGCAACGGACGTGCCTGCCGCTTCGATGAGACCGATGTGCGTGTCATGGGTAGGCTGGCTACCGGCGTAAGAGCCATGAAGCTAGACGGCGACGGCGATGAAGTAGTGGGCATGATAGTGGTGAACAACCCTGAGAAAGAAACCGTTATGGTGGTCAGCGAAGAGGGCTACGGCAAGCGTTCGCAAGTAGAAGACTATCGCAAGACCAACCGCGGAGGAAAGGGAGTGAAGACTATCGCCATTACGGAACGTACCGGCAAGGTGGTGGCCATCAAGAACGTAACCGACGACAACGACCTGATGATAATCAACAAGAGTGGTATCGTCAT
>DLDC01000065.1 GCA_002480935.1 Prevotella sp. UBA7782
ACAAGACCGACGGCTTCCTCAAGAAGACCAAGAGCATGGTACGTGGTGACTTCTCTGGAGCATTCTTCCAGGCAGGTGTAGCCGAGCTTACCATGGCTGATATGTGTATCGGTATGATGCTTCACGGTGGCGTGATAGCAGCAATGGGTACATTCTTTGTATTCTCCGACTATATGAAACCAGCTATTCGTATCGCAGCCTTGATGCAGGTTCCTGTCAAGTTCATCTGGACTCACGATGCATTCCGTGTGGGTGAAGACGGTCCAACGCATGAGCCCGTTGAGCAAGAGGCTCAGATCAGGCTGATGGAAAAGCTGCAGAACCACCACGGAAACGACAGCGTGCGCGTGTTCAGACCTGCTGATGCCGATGAGACAACCGTGTGCTGGCAGATGGCAATGGAGAATACGGCCACGCCAACGGCCCTTGTTCTCTCCCGCCAAGGCATCGCCAAGCTGCCTGAAGGCAATGACTATCAACTGGCTCGCAAGGGTGCTTACATTGTTGCAGGCAGCGATGCCAACCCTGATGTCATCCTTATCGCCTCAGGTTCTGAAGTATCTACGCTCGAGTCAGGCGCTGCTTTGCTGCGCAAGGATGGCGTAAAGGTAAGAGTGGTGAGTGCTCCTTCAGAAGGATTATTCCGTCGTCAGCCCAAAGAATATCAGGACATGGTGCTGCCTTACGACGTAAAGAAGTTCGGCATGACGGCCGGTCTGCCAGTCACTCTCGAAGGATTGGTGGGCATAGGACCCAATAGCCGCATCTTCGGAATGAAGAGCTTTGGCTTCTCAGCGCCCTATAAGGTGCTCGATGAGAAGCTGGGTTACACCGGCGAAAATGTTTACAAGCAAGTTAAGGCCTTCTTGGCTGATGCATAAATATTTGTGTGGAGAGGGGCTGTATGCCCCTCTTTGCTTAACCTATTAAAACATACGACTATGGAAGTAAAGACTGTTGGCGTTGCCTGCGACCACGCAGGGTATCCTTTAAAGCAGTTTGTGCTGCAGTATCTTGATAAGAAAGGCTATCCTTACAAGGACTTTGGCACATACAGCGATGAGAGTGTTGATTATCCAGACTTTGCTCATCCCTTGGCAGAAGCAATAGAAAGCGGAGAGGTTTATCCGGGTATTGCCATCTGTGGCAGTGGCGAGGGAATGGCCATGACGCTGAACAAGCATCAGGGAGTGCGCGCCGGACTGGCTTGGTGCAAGGATATTGCCCAGCTCATACGCCAGCATAACGATGCCAATGTGCTTGTTATGCCGGGCCGGTTTATAGACAACAAGACTGCCGAAGTCATCATGGACGAGTTCTTCAAGGCTACGTTCGAGGGCGGAAGGCATGAGCGCAGGGTGAAGAAAATACCTGTAAGTAAATAAAAAAGCTTTCTGGTTTAGACTTCGAAAAGCCGGGTTCTGACAAGGAGCCCGGCTTTTCTGTTATCTTAAACAATAGAGGTTTCAACCATAGATAGGTCCGAATGTTTGACAAGCCCTATAGTCCTGACCTTCCTTATCCATGCCAAAGGCGTTCCAAGCCGACGGTCTGAAGATGTCCTTATCAGGCACATTGTGCATACAAACAGGTATGCGCAGTATAGAAGCCAGCGTGATGAGGTCGGCACCGATATGTCCGTAGGCTATGGCACCATGGTTGGCGCCCCAGTTGTTCATCATAGAATAAACGTCCTTAAACGCGTCTTTGGTCGCATCGAGGCGCGGTGTGAACCACGTAGAGGGCCACGTCTTGTCCGTTCGCTTATTGATGATGTCGAAAACATCGGGTTCCAGGTCTACCGTCCAGCCCTCGGCCAGCTGCAAAACAGGTCCCAAGCCCTTGACAAGGTTCACCCTAATCATCGTCATAGGCATACCTCCTCGCGTGAGGAAGCTGCTGGAGAAGCCGCCACCTCTGAAGTATCCCCTGTCAGCCGGATACCATGTGGTAGCCTTCAGGCACGCCTTGATGTCGGCATCCTTCAGCTCCCAATGGCTCTTCATCACGGGCTTGCCGTCTGCATCCGTCTCAGCACCAGTAGCATCCAGCGTTGTCGCGCCACTGTTGATGAGGTGCAAGAAGCCCTGCGCGGCCAGTCCCTGAGGCTCTTTGCCCGTAACCCGCTTCACGGCATCCTTGCTCCAGTAGGTTCTAACGTCTGAGAACATCACCCCCTTGTTGGTAAGCAGATGACCGAAGAGCATGGCCACGCCATTGAGTGAGTCGTTCTCCGTGGCCAGCACCCTAGCCTCGCGAGCCCCGTTCCAGTCGAACGACGTGCACATCATAGCCTCCGGGAAGTCGAAGTTAGGCAGATAGTCAGTCCATTGCCTTTGTCCCTGCACACCGGCCAGTATGGCGTTGTGTCCCAGCGACTCCTCTTTATATCCCATTTCCTCCAGCTTTGGATTGCCCTCCATGAGGTCGCGCATAATCAGCATATTCTTTACGGTGAACTCCCAGTCACGGTCTTTCTCCTCACGACTCTTCACCTTGGCTGGCACATTATAGTCGTGTCCCTCGTTAGGCTTGCAGTATTGCTCCACCCATGCCATGGCTTTCTTAAACTCTTCGGGGTCGTAGATGCCCTGATCCACCCTTCGCAGTATCTCCACCAGGTCGATATACTCATTTCTGATGCCCAAGTAGTCTTGAAAGAAGTCAGGGTCTATGGTGCTGCCGGCAATGCCCATGCAGGGTCCGCCCATGCTCAGATAACTCTTTCCGCGCATGGTAGCCACAGCCTGAGCCGCCTTGGCAAAGCGCAAAATCTTTGTTTTCACGTCGTCAGGAATGCTATTATCGTCTACGTCCTGCACGTCTTTGCCGTAGATGCCGAACGCCGGCAATCCCTTTTGGGCATAAGCGGCCAGCACGGCAGCCAGATATACGGCTCCGGGACGCTCTGTGCCGTTAAATCCCCATACGGCTTTGGGATAGTAAGGATTCATATCCATGGTCTCGGCACCATAGCACCAGCACGACGTAACGGTGATGGTGGCTCCCACGTTCAGCCTTTCAAACTTCTCTGCGCAGGCCGCCGACTCAGCCACCCGACCTATTGTGGTGTCGGCTATCACACATTCCACGGGCGAACCGTCACCATTTCTGAGGTGCGTGCTGATGAGTTCAGCCACAGCCTTGGCCAGATTCATGGTTTTTTCTTCCAGACTCTCGCGCACACCACCTTGCCGTCCGTCTATGACAGGGCGTATGCCAATTTTAGGATAAGCTTGTTTCATTTTGAATTGTTTTTATGGTTAGTAACATGTTTGCTATTTTTTAGCGCCCAACAAAGTGAGCAAAAAGCCCGTAACAAATATCACTGCCGTGCCCAGCACAATGGCCAGATACTCATGCAGGTGCACGCCCGGCAGGTCAAGAGGTCCTGCCAGCGAAATCCACCCTATCACCATCACGCCCAGCACCACGCCGGCTATGGCATGTCGGCGGCCAGCACGCCTCACGGCATAGCCCAGCAAGAAGAGTCCCAACATGCCTCCCGAGAAGATAGAGCTCAGCGTCCACCATGCGTCTATGATGCTCTCAACGCTCAGCATGGCTATGGCCACCACAATGCCCAGCAATCCCACTACCAAACTAGAGCCTTGCAGGACGCGCACGTCGCGCTTGTCGTTTTGCGACCGGGTGAAAGGCTTCACATAATCGGTAAGGATAATGGTAGAGCTACTGGTTATGCTGGTGGCCACGGTGCTCATTCCGGCCGCGAAGATAGAGGCAATGAGCAATCCGCGCAGGCCCACGGGCAGGCCCGTCACGATGAAGTAAGGAAAGACATAATCGGGCTTCTGACTTATCTCGGCAGGCAGCAGAGCCGGGTAGGCCGTGTAATAAGAGTAGAGCGCCGTGCCTATCAAGAAGAACAAAGCCGACACGGGAATAAACAGATAGCCCCCGAAGAGCGCCGAAAACTTAGCTGCCTTCATGCTCTTGGCCGTGTGGTAGCGCTGCACATAGTTTTGGTCTATACCGTAGTTTTGCAGGTTGATGAAGATGCCATATATCAGACACACCCAGAAAGTGCTCTCCGTGACACTCCCGCCAAACGAGCCCAGCGAGAACTTATTGCCCTGGTCGGAGTGTATGGCAAGGTCGAACACCTGGCCGGGACCGTCGGGCATACCCGTGAAGAGCAGGCCCAGGCAGAGCAGCGCGCCCGCTATGAGGATGAAGCCCTGTATGGCATCGGTCCATATCACGGCCTTGATGCCTCCTGCCATAGAGTAAACGATGATGGCCAGGCTCGTCGCTATGATGACCAACTGAATGTTCCACCCCATCAGGATGTTCATAGGCACGGCCAGCAAATAGAGAATGGAGCCCATGCGGGCTATTTGCGTGAGCAGATAACAGGCCGAAGCGTAGATGCGCGCCCACCTTCCAAAGCGCTCCTCCAGAAAGGAATAGGCCGACACACTATTGCTTTCGCGATAGAACGGCACAAAATATTTGGCCGCGAAATAAGACGCTATGGGTATGGAGAGGCTGAAGACAAAGGCGTTCCAGTTGCCTGCGAAGGCCTTGCCCGGATAGCCTATATAGCTGATGGAGCTCACATAAGTGGCGAAGATAGACATGCCCACGAGCCATCCCGGCAGTGAGTGTCCGGCAGAGGTAAACTCCTCGGCCGACGTTCCTTTCTTAAAGAAGGAGCAACCGAATATCACCACACCTGCGGTAAAGAGCAAAAAAACTATAAAATCTATCGTGTTCATTGCATGTTGATTAAAGGTTAGTAGCCTCACTGGGGCGCAGCAGGCAAAGGATATGAGGCGGCAGAGGCTGGCTGCCGCCCCTTGTCAGAACACCAGTTTGCCGTTTTCTATGGGCAGAGCAGCCAATGCACGCTCTATCTTTCTACGCTCTGGCGGATAGAACTTATAGAAAGGTGATGCCACAAAATCGTCTTTGATGATTCCCAAGATAGACAAGGCACACTTCAAGCCCTTCAGATAGCTTGAGCTGTGCTTGCCCACGGTGTAGATAGAGTCGCTTATCTGCATAATCAACTGCTGCAGTCGGAGCACCTCAGCCAGGTTTCCGGCGTGCGCGGCGTTATACATGGCTACGTAAAGCTCAGGAAACATGTTGGCGCCACCATTTATTCCGCCGTCGGCACCCATCAGCACGCACTCGCCCGTTATCTCTTCCGGACCCACAAACATGGCAAAGTCTTTGCGGTTTTGCATCTTATACATCACCTGCTGAAAGTAAACAGCATTGGCCGAACTGTCCTTAAAGCCTATCACCTTGGCGTTTTTAGAGATCTGTTCAACTGTTTCTGGAGCGAAGTTCACCTTTACATGGCTCGGCATGTTGTATAAAAAGAGAGGCAAAGGCAACTGCGACACCAACTCATCATAAAACTGTACCAGCTCGGGCTGACCCGTAGCGGCATAATAGGGCGGCGCCGACACCACGGCATAAGCGCCACACTCGGCAGCCACCTCAGCCATCTTCAGACTCTCTACGATGGAGGTGTCACTCACACATACCAGCAACGGCAATCTTCCGGCGTTAATTCGGCACGACTCTCTTATCATCTTATGCCGCATGTTGTAGCTCAGGCTCTGCTCTTCGCCTGTAGTTCCCAAGATAAAGAGTCCGCTCACGCCGCCTTGCACAAGATGCTCTATGAGGCTCTCCAGGCTGGCTATGTCCAGCGTCTCGTTATCTATAAGGGGTGTAACCAGTGGAGGTATAATACCGTTTAGGGGTGATTTTCTTACGATTGGCATAGTAAATAAGTTTTTAGTTTTTTACTATGAAGACGAATCACCCCCCGGTTTGTCATCATTTACCGTTAAATTTTGCCCCGAGCCCTACCGCTGAGGCGCCACGCATGTCATCCGCAATGGAAGGCAGCGCGCACCAGTGGTGGTAGATCTTCGGGATGATCGGTTGTGGTTTGGCGCAGGTTGCGGTCCTTAAACGAACGCAGTTGCCGCTCCACACCGTCTATCATGGCAGGCGAGAACACACCGTGCTGCTCAAAGATACCGCGTTGTGCCTCCAGGCAGTCGGCAGATGCGGCACAGCTGTCGGGCAGTTGCTTCAGCCTTGCCAGCCTCTCGGCATATTGTTCTTCGTGTATGTTCACGTCTACATAGGTGTCGGCAGCCAGCTGCAAGGCGTTTTCCATCTCCAGCCCATGCAGACAACCGGCGCAGATGCCTGCCAACATCTGGTAAGGATCGGCCGAACCGTCAGCCGACCGTATCTCAAAGGTCTGCTTGTCGGTTGTGTCATAGCTCTGCTCGGGCTGCTGCCGGTTGGTCTGATGGCACATGTCTACTCCGGCATTCCATCCCAGCGGCACCCTGATAAGGGCCGAACGGTTGCGGTCGCCCCAGCAAACATTGGTGGGAGCTTCCTGATGCGGCACCAGCCGGAAGTAAGAAGTGGGAGTCTTATTGCCGAAGGCGGTGAGGGCAGGCGCCACGTCTATGAGGCCGGCAATGGCCTTGCGTGCCGTGTCTGAGAGCCTGCCGTGCTCGGTCATCACGCTCTTTCCGTCGCTCATCAGCCTGATGTGGAAGTGCAAGCCACTGCCTGCCTCGCCCGTGGTTATCTTAGGCGCGAAGGTAACGTCATAGCCCTCGCGATAGCCCAAGTTGCGTATCACCCACTTGGCGATGAGCAGTTCGTCGGCAGCCTGCATGGCAGGAACGGGCAGAAACTCTATCTCACACTGCTCATACGACATGCCGTCCTTCACAAAGTTGCCCACCTCAGAGTGGCCATACTTAATGATGCCGCCCGCCTTGGCTATATATTCCATGCACTTGGTGCGAAAAGCACCGCTCTTGACGAAGGGCGCCGACTCATGATAGCCGTGCTGCTCACGGGCGGGATAAACATTCTCGGCCTGCTTAATGACGTAATATTCCAGCTCGCCCATGGCATGAAAGTCTATGCCGGCATGATCCTTCATGGCCCTGACGGCCTTGCGCAGTGCCCATTCGGGCGCACTCTCCATGGGCTTGCCATCCTTGTCGAAGTAAGAACACAAGAAGCACAGCGTGGGCTCTTCGGCAAACGGGTCGAGAAAAGCGGTAGAGAAGCGCGGCAAGACATACAGGTCGCTGCTTGAAGCTTGTATGAAGTTGAAGAGCGACGAACCGTCTACACGTTCGCCACAGGTGAGTATCGACTTGAGATGTTTAAGACTTGTGATGACAAAGTTAAGCGTCTTGAGCTTGCCGTCACCACCGGGATACATGAAATTAAGCAAGCGAACGTTGTTGTTTCTCACAAACGTTACCATGTCTTCAATGGTAAACTGCTCCGGCGACTTCCTTAGTTGGGCCACCAGTGGATTGATGTTCATAGTTAGTCTTTCATCGTCCATAGCATCAAATGTGTTTAGGTTAACAATCGATGCAAATATAGTTCATTATTTTGACCCGCCAAAATAAAAGTCAAAATTTTTATTCACGACCCGCAATTATTCCGTTTAGCCCTCGTCCGATGGCCATCAGCGCACTACGGGGTGAAGCAATCTGTGCCCTACCCCAGCGCATGGCAATGAGCAAAAACGGCCGTTTTACGACTCAAAACAGGCACTTTCGCAAAGCAAAACAGGCACTTTTGAAACGCTAAAGTACCGCTTTTGCAAAGAGCAAGTCAACAGGCTGTCAGTCAATAATTTCGCTTCAGTTGTACTCATTCATCAACAAAGTCGTCAAACAGTGGCCGTAGCCATCGGCGTATTCGCTTTCTGACGGCCACAAGAATGATTAATGATTCATTAAAGTCGTAATCAAACCCTAGAGATAAGGTAGGAGATACACCGCCTCAGTGTCTGTTTTCATACTGCTGCAAGGGTGGTTGGCGAATTGGTATCAAGTAGCTATCAAACCGTAGGGGTGCGTGGGGGGCGTAATAAAAGGTGAAATAAAGTTAGCTTACCGGGATGCAGACGTCCACAAAAGGCGGGTAAAGAATTCAAATCAAGACACAATCAACACGTAGGGACGCACTCCTCGTGCGCCCGTAAGAGTATAAAGGCGTGGCTATCCGCTTTTACGCGAAGCGGGGAAGTCAGGTCTATGATTAATTGAAAAGATGAGTAACGCCGAGATATTGCTTGAAAAGCCACGACTTACTCTCGCCTACCACCTTGGCAATCTCGGCAAAACAGAACAAGCCGACAAACACCAGGATGATGAAAAGAATGGAGAAGCCGAAGAAGAGCCATAGGTCGGCATCGTCATAGGTCTCTCTGAACTGCTTGATGCGGCTGGATGACCAGTGAAAGAAGATGGACAGGTGGGCCATGAACCACATCACGCTCCACTTGATGGGTGCCTGCTTAGCAGCCATTGTGGCTGTCTGACCGGGTTCGCTGCCCTCTGTCTCTACAAAAGGTATATCGTCTGACACGTCAGCCGACTCTGCTACGGGCACCACACTCCGGGCTCTTGTAAAGTGTTCGGGCTGCTCAAACCGGCAGGTCATGATATGTCCGCAGTGCGGGCAGCGGTACTTATACTCTCCGGGCTGTTCACTTTGTGCGATGAACTTCTTTCCGCACTGGTTGCATGTAACCGTATATTTCATTTCTTCTTCTGAAAGCTGCTCTCCTTATGAAACCATACAACTTCCCTGGCCGATTTGTTGTACCGGTCAGGGAAGTATCTTTTAGCTGTTATATCAATGTAACCTGAGGTTACTTGAAGTAGCGGTTGTAAAGTCCGATGAAGCCTGCAGCGTGGCGAGCCTCGTCTTTAGCCATCTCATGAATGCTGTCGTGCAGAGCGTCAGAGCCCTCCATCTTAGCCTTCTTAGCTGCCTCGAACTTCTCAGCGCAAGCACCCTTCTCAGCTGCAATGCGCACCTCGAGGTTCGTCTTGGTGTCGTGCAAGATAGAGCTGCCCAACATCTCAGCGTAACGGCTAGCGTGTCCGGCCTCTTCCATAGCGTAGTGCTCGAAAGCGCGTGCTATTTCAGGATAGCCCTCTCTATCAGCCTGGCGTGCCATAGCAAGGTACATGCCCACCTCGCTGCACTCACCAGCGAAGGTGCTACGGCAATGCTTGATGAGATCCTGGCTCACACCGTCCTTGAAAGCCTGGCCCAGTTCGTGTACAGTAGCGAATTCCGGCGTTGTATCTTCGGTCAGTTCGTTGAACTTGCTAGCAGGTGCGCCACACAAAGGGCACTTTTCAGGAGCAGCATCACCCTCATAGATGTAGCCGCAAACGGTGCAGATAAATTTCTTCTTCATAATGTTTTTGTTTAATTTTAAAAGCGTTATTGCTTATGTCTGATATAATGTTTTTGTTTGTTGTGTGAGGTATCACTTCACGAAGCCTTTTGCTTTTCAGCCTCCAGGCAGTGGCTGCAAATGCCACGATAGTATAGTTGGGTGTCTTCGACGAGGTTTCCGTGAATATATTTTGTGATGTTCAGCGGAGCTTCCTCATCCATCATGTCATACACCTTGTTGCATTTCTTGCAGTAAAAGTGCACATGTGGCTCGGTGTTTCCGTCGTAGCACACGCGGTGATCGTCTATGGTAATCATCAGCGCGGCCTTTTTCTCGGAAAACATACGCAGGGTGTTATACACCGTTGTACGGCTCAGCGTGGGCAGTTGCGGGCATAAATCCTTGTAAACATCATCCACCGTGGGATGAGTGTGGTGCGTCATGAGATACTGCATGATGGCTATCCGCTGCATAGAGGGATGAATCTCGCAGTCAATAAGGTGCTTGTATGCTTTTTCTCTGTCTGTCATTGTCGTTTCTAATGTTTTGCGATGCAAAGGTAAAGAGTTTTTTTGTTATCTCCAAATTATCTTTGGATAAATTACAAAATTATGTTTCTTTCACCCATTCTTCTCTTTTTTTCAGCCTTACCTGCGGCCTTTTGCGCTGTTTTTCATGCGTTTTAGACGCTTTTCAGACGGCAAGCGATGTGAAGAAAAGACACGGCCGGAGACTCTCGGTGGGGTCTCCGGCCTTGCTGTCAGATGTTTCTTCTATGTGAGGAGAGACGTTCAGGCTGCCTGATTCTTGCGTCTTCTATATTCTACCACACCACCCAGGATGATGGCAAAAGCCAGAATGGCATAAGCGGCATAGGCAATATCTTCGGTCACCGTGATGCTCTTGGGGTGGAAGGTGAGCACGATGTCGTGCTTGCCCGGAGCTACATTCAGAGCGCGCAGCGTGTAATCGGCACGTCCTATCTCTGCCGGCTTGCCGTCTATAGTAGCCGTCCACTCCGGATAATATATCTCAGAGAACACCACGATGCCGCCGTTCTTTGAGCTGGCTGTGTAGTGCAGCTCGTCAGGAGCATAGCTTGTTATCTTCACCACGGCCGTTGTGTCGTTGGCCTTGCTTTGTCCCAGCACGCCCTCAAACTTCTTGTCGGCCACTGCCTCATGCCTTAAGTCGGTGTTGCCCAGCGCGCCCAGCTCGGCATCGGCATTGCCCACGTAGGTTACCTTGTTGACAAACCATGCGTTGCCCAGGGCATAGGGGTTGGCCATAGCCATGGTCTTGCCACCCTGCAGAGGCAGTATGAAGTACTTGGCATTGAGCATATTGATTACTCTGAAGGCGTTTTGCCCGTCTACAGCCTGCATGTTGCCGCCTGCCTTAGCTATGGCGCTCATGCCGCTTTGCATCTCCGGCGCGATGTAATGGTCGATAAGGTCTTGATAGCGCATGAGCTTGGCGGGATGATAACCACCCAGGCTCTTGTGGAAATAGGATGTCTCGTTCTCGTTAAACGTATTGGAGGCGAAGTTCAACACACGATAGTCAAGGCTCTTATCCTTGAGTATCTGCCTGTCGGCATCGCTCATCTGCACAGGATTTTCTCTCTCGCTCTTGTTGACAAACATGCTGTCATTGAGGTAGCGTTTGTCTATTTGCCACAAATCCACCAGGCACAGCGCCAGGATGATGCCCGTCATGTAGGGTGCCTTGAGCCATTTGGCCTTATAGCACAGCAACACGGCCAGGCCCAGGATGATGAATACGAGCGAGCGCAAGGCGTCGCTGGTGACCAAAGCCTCGCGCATACTGGTCAGACTACCCGTAATCATGTTGAGCACATCGGGCGTCATGCCCTGTATACTGCTAAGCATCTGACGCTCTTGTTCGGTGACAAAGGGCGACATAAA
Organism: Prevotella sp. UBA7782; assembly: GCA_002480935.1. The sequence continues at coordinate 11,164 of DLDC01000065.1, forward strand.
GCCCGGAGCGATGGCCAGAATCAATGACACGCCGCCGGTGAGCGCAAAGCTTATCCACACAAACTTCATCTTCTTGCTGAGCAATTCGGGCTGGTCGATGATGGTCTTGAGCGTCAGCGCGGCCAGCAAAGGAATGGTGAATTCGGCTATAACCAATATGGAGGCTACCGTACGGAACTTGGCATACATGGGCACATGGTCGATGAAGAAGTCGGTAAGGCCCATGAAGTTCTTGCCCCAAGCCAGCATTACGGACAATAAAGTGGCAGCCAGAAGGGCCCACTTCATAGGTCCTTTGACAATGAACAGACCTAATATAAATAAGAAGAGCACGAAGGCGCCTACGTAGACGGGGCCGCTTGTGCCCGGCTGAGAACCGAAGTATTGCGTCAGACCGTCGTAAATGCCCGGCAACATCTGCTCTACCTGAGGGTTAGCCTTCTTCATGGCCGTCTCGCTCTGGCTCAATGGCACCGAAGCACCTCCCTTGGCGTTGGGCACCAACAGCGTCATGGTCTCGTCGATGCCGTAGCTCCAGTTGGTGATATAGTCGCGGTCGAGACCCGAAGTGGCTTTCTGGGCGCCCCGGGCCTGCTGTGTGAGCTCGCTCTTGCCGCGCATGCTCTGCTGTGAATATTGCCACGTGTGATACAAGCTGCTGGCGTTGAGGGCCAGACCCAGCAACGCGGCCATAACACACACGCCCGTAGCCTTGAGAAATTGGGGCAAACGGTGGGTCTTGATGGCCTGAGCCAGGAAGGCCAACACCATGAACAGCATGACGTAAAGGAAGTAATAGGTCATCTGCACGTGGTTGGCCTTAATCTCAAAAGCAGTGAAGAGGGCTGTGACAATGAAGCCCCAGAGATATTTACCTCTGTAAGCCAGCACCACGCCCGCTATCATTGGCGGCAGGAAAGTGAGTGCCTGAACCTTCCAGCCATGGCCCGCGGCTATGATGATAAGGAAATATGACGAGAACGCCCAAGCCACGGCCCCCGCTGCGGATAGCACTTGCTTCAGGCCGAAGGCTCGCAAAAGAATGTAGAATCCCAGCAAATAGAGAAACAGCCAGCATACGTAGTCAGGCAGCCCAAGCTGATATACCTTCATCAAAAAGGTCAAACCGGAGTCTGACTTATACGAGGGTGAAATCTGATAAGTGGGCATTCCGCCGAAGATGGAGTTGGTCCAACGGTAGTCCTTGCCTGTTAGCTCACGATAATGCTGCAGTTCAGCACCCGCGCCTACGCCGGCTGAGGCATCGTGCTGAAACAATATCTTGCCCTGAGAAACGGGCACAAAGAAGTAAGCAAAAGCAATCAGGATGAAAAATACCACGGCCGCAAGGTCGGGTAAGCATTTCTTCAAATTATTCATATTTCCTTATTTATGATTTACCATACAGGCCACAAAANNATATTTATTCCCTAACCATTAATACTCAAACTTTTATTAATTTTGCAACATGAAAATCGTTATTCTCGTTGCCATGGACAAAGAGTTCGGGCAACTCAAAGGTCTCCTGGACGGCGCAAAGGCCGAGGAGCACAGCCATTATGTTTTCGTAAAGGGCACCATGGGCAAGCATGAAGTGACGCTCATGAAGTGTGGTATAGGTAAGGTGAACGCTGCCGTGGGCGCTGCCGTGGCCATAGAGGCCTACCGCCCCGACCTGGTAGTGTCTAGCGGATGTGCCGGAGGTGCCGACACCACACTGCATGTGGCCGACTGTGTGGTGGCTTCGGCCTGTGCCTATCACGACGTTTATTGCGGTTCGGAGGTGACCTACGGCCAGGTAATGGGTATGCCGGCCACCTTTGTCACACCGCAGAACCTCGTAGAGAAGGCTCTGGCCCTTAACAACGAGCCTGCTGAGACACGGCTGCCGCACGTGAGAAGCGGACTGACCGTGACGGGCGACTGGTTTGTTGACTCGCGCGAAAAGATGCAAACCATCATCAATAACTTTCCTGATGCCACGGCGGTAGACATGGAGAGCTGCGCCATAGCACAGGCCTGCCACATTATGAACGTACCTTTTGTGTCGTTCAGAATGATAAGCGACGTGCCACTTACCGACCATCACGCCGGTCAATATTTTGATTTTTGGGAAAACATAGCACAATATAGCTTTGAAGTGACACGACATTTCATTGAATCATTATAATTCATTAAACGATATGAACAAGATACCTAGTTTCACCATCAACCATGAGCGTTTGCTCAGAGGCATCTACGTGAGCCGCAAAGACGCCGTAGGCGCTGAGACCATCACCACATTCGACATACGCATGAAGGAGCCCAACCGCGAGCCCGT
>DLDC01000006.1:0-171 GCA_002480935.1 Prevotella sp. UBA7782
CAAGCACCATCAAGCCCTCTCGCTCTCGCCAATAGAGTTAGGGGCAAGGGCTGGCTTGCGCTTGAAGCAGGAAGGTGTAAAGGTTTATCACCCTCACTTTTAGCCTATAGCTATCAAAAAGTATTTACCGTTGAAGAATGTATTGATGAGGTACAGACACAAAAAATGCCC
>DLDC01000006.1:209-2481 GCA_002480935.1 Prevotella sp. UBA7782
TCAATCTCAATAGGTATTAGCTTTTTTAAGGTAAAAAGATTGTATTCAGGATAACGCTTGCAAAGATATGATTTTTTGCTAAAACATGCAAATTTTTTTTTATGTTTTAAAACATGTTCATATATTTCACGTTATAACGGGGCTCAAAACAGCCGCTGAAAAAGGCGAAAAACTGCTACGTCACGGCTTCCCTTGCCTTCACAATGCGCCACGCACGAAGAAGGCTCTTTGCATCGCCATCATCAAGACATTCATATATCAAAGACGTTACATATAGTCATAAAGTCTTAACAACGAGCATTTTTTCGAGGCTGCCGGTACATAATACGGATTTTTTGGTTAATTTTGCAGCATGAAAACAAAAATAAACTGGAAGTTATTTGCCCTCTTATTCATCGTTTGCGCGGGCATATATTTTCTCACCCGCAGCTTCTGGATGTCGCTGGGCATTCTGTTGTTGCTCTTTGTCATAGACGGATTGCTGGCCGACTACGACCGCAAGCGGCGCGGAGAGCGCAATAAGGAGCAGGTGCTGAAACATCTGCATGAGCAGAAAAAAGACGACAACAAACAGCCGGAAAACCAACAATAACATGTGGATATGGCCACATGGGGGCCTACTAATATATGGAAAAACTCGTACAACTATATAAACAATGGAGCGGAAACGCCCCGAAAGACATCGAACACCTGCCGGGAGCAGGCAGCAACCGACAGTATTACAGACTATATGACAGCAACGGGCAGTCGGTGATTGGCGTGGTGGGAACCAGCGTAGAAGAAAATCATGCCTTCATATACCTTGCCCGGCACTTCACACGCAGGCAACTGCCTGTGCCAAAAGTGCTTGCCGTGAGCGACGACGAGCGAAGATACCTGCAAAGCGACTTGGGGGCTGTGTCGCTATTCGATGCCGTGAGCGGCGGAAGAGATGCCGGCGGACGATATAACCAGCATGAGAAAGACTTGCTTACACGCACCATCAGGCAGTTGCCCAACATACAGATAAGGGGCGCGAGAGAGCTCGACTGGACAGAATGTTATCCTCAGCCGGCTTTCGACCAGGAGAGTGTGCTCTTCGATCTCAACTACTTTAAGTATTGTTTTCTGAAGCCCACCGAGATAGACTTTCACGAGTTGAAGCTCGAAGCCAACTTCAGGCTCTTTGCCAAAGACCTGACCAGCGAGACTATGGAGAGCTTCCTTTACCGCGATTTTCAGGCTCGCAACGTGATGCTTGACGCAAAGGGCAATCCTTACTTCATCGACTTCCAGGGCGGCCGCAAGGGGCCTTATTACTATGACTTGGCATCCTTTCTCTGGCAAGCCTCAGCCAAATACTCGCATAAGCTGCGCAGGGCGCTGGTATACGAGTATTACACGGCTCTGCAACAATACACCGAGGTGCCTTCTACCCGCCATTTCGTGGAGAGGCTGTCGCTCTTTGTGCTCTTCCGCACGCTTCAGGTGCTGGGCGCCTACGGCTTCAGAGGCTACTTCGAGCGCAAGAAGCACTTCATAGACTCTATACCCCCAGCCATCGAAAACCTCAGAGAGCTGGTGGCAAGGCGCGACGCTTTCCCCTACCCCTACCTCATGGACGTGCTGAAAAGGCTCACCGAGCTGCCACAGTTTGTGCGCATGGAGGTGCCGCCTCTCACACGCACAGATGGCTTCAAGACGGCTCAGAACGACGTATATACGGCCAATCCGCTTGACGGACCAGCCACTTACTCCAAGTACGACGGCAAAGGGCCGCTGCACGTGAGCGTGTATAGCTTCTCGTATAAAAAAGGAATACCCGACGATCCGTCGGGCAACGGTGGCGGATATGTATTCGACTGCCGCTCTACTCACAACCCCGGACGCTACGAACCCTACAAGAAGCTCACCGGACTAGACGAGCCCGTGATAAGATTCTTGGAGGACGACGGTGAGATACTCACCTTCCTCGACAGCGTTTACCGCCTGGCCGACCATCACGTTGAGCGCTACTTGCAGCGCGGTTTCACCCATCTCATGTTTTGTTTTGGATGCACCGGAGGACAGCACCGCAGCGTTTACTGTGCGCAACACTTGGCCGAACACCTGCACAATAAATATGGCGTGGAGGTTGAGATAACCCATCGCGAGCAGCACATCCATCAGGTGCTCAAGGCAGAAAGCAACAAAAAGATGCAATAAAAATTTGGTCGTACCAAAGAAAATAGCTACCTTTGCACCCGCTATCCAAGACAATGGCATAGCAACGGGAAGTAGCGCAGTCCGGTAG
>DLDC01000006.1:2496-8416 GCA_002480935.1 Prevotella sp. UBA7782
GGTTCGAATCCTGTCTTCCCGACTATCCTCTTGCTAGAAAGGCGCTTATCCTTCACGATAAGCGCTTTTTTCATATCCCCACTCGATGCTTTACAAGCGTCATCAGATGTCTATGGCAGGCTAAAAAAATGAAAAACACTGTCGGATATTTTGTTTTTCAATGAATAAACCGTATATTTGACACGTCAAGAAAAGCATCTGCTATCATGCACATACTTGATTTTACACTTTTAATCATCATCGCAATGAGCAACACTTTCTCTTTCGCGCAAGTGCGCCAACCTGCTGTTGCGGGACAGTTCTACACCGCCGACAGCGCCAAGCTACAGGCTGAAGTGAGCCATCTGCTACGCCACCAAACATCCTCCAGGCCCAAAGACAATGTTTGCGCGCTGATAGTACCCCACGCCGGTTATGTTTTCTCGGGCCAGACAGCGGCATCTGCCTTTGCCCTGCTCAACTCCGAGCACACCTATAAGCGAGTGTTTTTGCTGGGCCCAAGCCACCACGTGTGGCTCGATGGTGCCTCCGCAGACTGTGGCTATGCGGCTTACCGCACCCCATTGGGAGATGTGCCGGTAGACGTGGAGCTGTGCCGGCTGCTGGCAGAGCAAGGGGGCGCGCTGACCTATCGCCCTGAAGCTCACGATGCCGAGCATTGTCTGGAGGTGGAGCTGCCCTTCCTTCAGTGCCAGCTCAAGCAGATGCCGCCCATCGTGCCTATCATCATATCCACCGAAGACACGGCTAAGCTGAGCAGCTTAGCTCATATATTGAAGCCCTATCTCAACGCCGACAACCTCTTTGTGATAAGTTCCGACTTCTCACACTACCCCGCTTACAACGATGCCGAAGACGTAGACAGGGCCACGGCACAAGCCATCATGACGGGCAAGAGCCAATGTTTCTTCAGCCAAATCGCAGACAATAGCCGCCAGCACATCCCCAATCTGGCCACATCAGCCTGCGGGGCATGCGCCATAGGCACGCTCATGCTCATGACAGATGGCGACAAGCGCTTCGACTATCATCACATATCATACTGCAACTCTGGCGATGCCATCTATCATGACAGGCAGCGCGTGGTGGGCTATCACGCGTTTGCAATCACCCTGAACACCGAGAAAGCCCAACTGCATGACGAGGCAGCGCCTTACAAGAGTCTGCCCGGCTTGGCAAGAAAGAGCATGGAGGCGCATCTGAGAGGCGAGACTTTCACACCGCAAAGTGCCCTTCCCGAGCTCAGACAAAGGTGCGGAGCTTTTGTCACGCTGCATACTGCCGACGGAAAGCTGCGGGGATGCGTGGGCCACTTCGGCGAAGACATGCCCCTGCAAGTTGTTGTGGCACGCATGGCAGTGAGTGCCGCCTTCAAGGATCCACGTTTCCTGCCCGTAGAGAAAGACGAGCTGAAGAGCCTGAAGATAGAAGTGTCGGTGCTCACGCCTATGAAGCGCATCAACAGCCTCGATGAAATGCAACTGGGACGCGACGGCATTTTTGTGCGCAAAGGATGGCGCAGCGGCACGTTTCTGCCTCAGGTAGCCGACGAGGTGAACTGGACCAAGGAGGAATTTGTTGATCATTGCGCGCACGACAAAGCCGGACTGGCATGGGGCGAATGGAAGAGCGCAGAGTTATACACCTATAGAGCCATCATCGTTCATGAGTAAGAAGTGCATGTTTTTCAATCGGTTGGCCGACGGCAGCGTGCGATGTACGCTGTGCCCGCGTCAATGCCATATAGCCAATGGCAAGCACGGACTGTGCGGAAGCAGGCGCAATGAGGGGGGTGAACTGGTGAGCGACGTCTACGCACGACCCTGCGCGCTGGCCATCGACCCTATTGAGAAGAAGCCCCTGGCCATGTTCATGCCGGGCACCCAATGCCTCTCAGTGGCCTGCACAGGGTGCAATCTGCGCTGCCTCTACTGCCAGAACCATGACATATCGCAGGTTTTGCCCGACGATGTGCCCAGCGATGAATGCACGCCCCGCCAACTTGTGGAGCTGGCTGAAAGGTATCATTGTCCCTCCATTGCCTATACCTACACCGAANNGTATGAGTATACTTACGACACAGCAAGGCTGGCACATGAGCATAAGCTGAAGAATGTACTGGTAACCGCGGGCTACATCAACGAAGAGCCGGCACTCCGGATGGCTGAAGTGACAGACGCTGCCAACATAGATTTAAAATCGTTCAGCGACGAAATATACGTCAGAATGAATGGTGCCCACTTGCAGCCTGTGCTCAACACCATCAAAATATTCTGCGAAGCGCAAGTGCATGTGGAGCTTACCAATCTGCTCATACCCAACGTCAACGACAGCCACGCCATGATAAAAGACATGTGCCAATGGCTGGTGAGCCAGGGCATGAGCCAGGTTCCCCTGCACTTCACACGCTTCTTTCCCCGCTACAAATGGCTCAACACAGAGCCCACACCGCTCGCCACGCTTCACGATGCCAGGCACATAGCCGTAGAGATGGGCATGAAGCATGTGTTTCTTGGTAATGTATAACAAGCCAACAATATCTAAGCTCTTAGTGAACTGCCCTATTTAAGCATCCAAAAGTGCCGTTTTCGCAAGCCGAAAGCGGCACTTTTGCAAAGCAAAAACAAGGTTATGAGCAAGAGCCTTTCTGCAATACGCCAATTTTCCACGTTAATGCCTGCTAATGGCTGAAATCATTAAAAATCAACAAAGTGACACATTGCACTTGGATTGTTGGGTGTCGCTAGCTATCTTTGCATCATGTTCGTACAAAAAAAAGCGTAGCCAAGCAGGATTAACAAGTTAATAAAGCTTAAACCTGTTAATCCTTTCTTAGAATGTCTATAAAGTTATGGGCAATGACTGTTCTGCAACACGCTCTTGAGTAAGGACGGTTGCAGAAAGTCAATAGCATATCAAGGTATAAGCAGGCTGCTGTCGCCGTAGCTCAAAAAGCGGAAATCGTGGCTTAAGGCGTAATGGTATATCTTGCGCCAATCGCCGTGTACGAAAGCACTCACCAACAATAACAGCGTTGACTGAGGCTGATGAAAGTTGGTGACGAGCATCTTCACTATCTTATACTCATATCCAGGTGCTATAATGATCTGCGTGCTAGAATGAAGCGCATTGAGGTGATTGCGGTCTAGATAATCCAGCAGGTTTCTGATAGCCTGCATGGGTGTGATACCATCTACAAGCTTTCCGTCGGCTCCGTTCTCATAAGGAGTCCACTGCTTTACGTGCAGGTCATCTTCTGAAGCGTCGGGATGAGTCTGCAAATATACTCCCATGTAATAGAGACTCTCCAGTGTTCTGACGCTCGTTGTGCCTACGGCAATGGCTTGGCACTGATGCTTGATGAGCTTTTCGAACGTCTGACGATGCACAACAATATATTCTGTATGCATCTCATGCCCTTCTATCTCCGTGCTTTTGACGGGCTTAAAAGTGCCGGCACCCACATGCAGAGTAAGCTCTTCTCGGTCTATGCCATGCTCGTCAAGACTTTTCAGAACGTTGTCAGTGAAATGTAGGCCCGCTGTGGGGGCTGCCACACTGCCTTTAATCTTTGAATAAACGGTCTGATAAGTGGTCTTGTCACTTTCTTGCGTGGCACGGTTGAGATAAGGAGGTATGGGCAGTTCGCCAACGGCCTCAAGTATCTCGGCAAACGTTACGTTAGTAGTATCCCAGCTAAAGTCTATCCAATGATTGGTAGAGGGCGTTCCGTGCAGGCTTGCATTGGGCAACTGCTTACCTTCTTGCCTGGTAGCGGTGAGCGTGAAGCTATGGCCATTGATGGTGAAATCACGCTTCAGCGAACCCTCTTTCCACTTCTTCAAGTTGCCAATCATGCAGAGCCATGCGCAGTGGCCGGTGGTTTGGAACATCTGCTCATAGTCGGTTGGCTGGGCAGGCTCCATAAGAAACACTTCGATGAGTGCTCCGGTCTCTTTGCGGAAGTGCAGCCGGGCCTGAATAACTTTGGTGTTGTTGAACACCATGAGCGCCCCTTTGGGCAGATAGTTAGGCAGGTTGTAGAAAACGTCATCGCTCACCTCGCCGTGGCGATATATGAGCAGTTTGCTGTGATCGCGCTGTGGCAGAGGAAACTTGGCTATGCGCTCGTCGGGCAGGTCGTAATTGTAGTCGCTTATCTTTATATGTTTTGTATCCATTTTTATTGTTATTATTCTTTTAAATTACAAGTACTTTCTCTTTGAAGAAGGGGGGTGTAGGTTGATGATGCCATCTGCTTAGTTTATGCCGATGATGACGGCTCGCACGGCAGCGTAGATGTATGTGAGCACGTAGATGCATATCACAGTGTCGATGTCGGTGAGGCTGTAGCCCGTGCGCGTGTATTGCGTGGAGATATAATGCAGCTTAGGACTTATCTTATTGTACAGCCAGAGATAGAGTATATAGACGGCTGTGCCGGCAATGAGCCCCCACAGCATGCCCACTACCACGTCGAAGGGGAAGTGAACGCCAAGGTATATGCGTGTCCAACATGTGATGAGGGCCCAAATAGCCATGCAGAAGCCTAACTTACGGCTGCGCACCAATAGCGTGACAAAGAGGGCCAGCGACGTGATATTGGCCGCATGAGCTGAGTAGAAGCTGTAGCCCGTCGGCCGGTAATTGCGCACCAAATCAACGCAAGAGGCTATGGCGACATCGGCGAAGGGCCTTGGCCGCTTGACCAAAGGCTTGACAAGCAGGTCTGAGAGCCCGCCGCTGAGCAGTAGGCACAGAGCCGCAAGTGAGATGACCAGGAAGATCTGTGCAGCCTTCTCGTTGTTCTTGATGATGAGATAGAGCAACATGAGATAGAGCGGTATCCATGTCAGGGCGTTGGTGAGCACAAGAGCCAAGTTGTCTAACCACACCAAGTTACTGCCGTTCCATGCCAGCAGCCACTGTCTGTCGATGTCTATGAAGTCTTGCAGGTTCATTCTTATATTTCCTCCACTTGCTTTTCGGGGAGCCATCCTTCGCGTCCGTCGGCTATGCTGACGGCATACCATCCCTTCATAGAACGGTCTTTTATTTCTACGCGTGTGCCTTCGTGAATAACAAATTTTGTTTCAGACGTTGCCGACGGCGTATTGCGCACACTTACAGTGGGTGCCGTTACGATGGCTCCGCGCTTGCTGCACACCTCACGGCGCTGTTGGGCAGCGCACAGATTGGCCAGGACAAAGAGCAGAGCGAATGCTATGCTGAGGAAGAATCCCCACTTGCGTCTGCTCACTTGGGCGGCAAAGAAATAGAAGAGCAGCGAAACGATGGCCAGCAACACGGCTACGATGGCCACAAAGGCCCAACTGTCTATGCTGATGAAATAAACCAGCGCACGATACCATGTCACAAAGAACATCTCAGGTTGAGGTATTATCTTGTCTATTGTCTTTGAGCGGGCTTTCTCCAGATTGAATCTGATGTCGGAGTTGCCGGGATCGAGTTCGTAGGCTCGCTCATAAGCCAACACAGCCTGTGTGATATTGTCTACCCGATAGTAGGCATTGCCCAGATTATAGTATAGCGCCACTGTCTTGTTTTTGTGCAACAGCTCTTGATAGTCGGCTATGGCTTGCGTGTAATTGCCACGCAAATACTCTGCGTCAGCATTCTGCTTGGTTATGGCCATGGCTGATGCTGGCATGAGCAAGAGCAGAATCAGGATGACAGCATATACTTTTGATGCGCCCGATTTGCCGTTGGCGAACGCGTTTTCTATGTGCATGATGGCTTGCATGGCCATTTCGAAAGTCTTGTTCATATTGCCTTGTACGTCGCCCGGGGCGTAGCGGTCATACTCGCATTCGTCTAGGGCAGTGATAAATTGCTTGATGGTGTCTTGGTCTACCTGGTTGGCGGCCAGCTGGTCGCTGATATTCGCGCGGGTGAGTTG
>DLDC01000214.1:0-4360 GCA_002480935.1 Prevotella sp. UBA7782
GGCATGGGCTTCGACGCCTTCATATCCATGAAGTTTGCCGAGGCCGGAAAACGTGGCCCTATTACCTATGTAGAAAAGGTGTTAAAAGACGGACTGAGTTATAAGCCGGAGACGTATGAGATAGAAGACGAGAGCAGCAAAAAGCTGGTGAAGGCTTTTCTGCTGACCTGCGCAAATGCCTCACAGTATGGCAACAACGTGTTCATCGCCCCGCAAGCCTCCATGAGCGACGGCCTGCTCGACGTTATTGTCATCAAACCCTTCGACATTATTGAGGCACCGCAAGTGGCTCTTGAGCTGTTCAACAAGACTATAGACATGAACACCAAGGTGCAGACCTTCAAGGCACGCAACATTCACGTGCACAGAGCTATGCCGGGACTCATTCACTTTGACGGCGACCCGTTGATGACTGATGCCGACGTAAATATCAGTGTGGTGCATAAAGGCATCAAGGTAGTGGTAAATCCCTACGCCAATAAAGCCGAGCGCAAGCCAAATGCCGTGCAGACTGCATTCTCTGAGATGTTCTGCGACATGGATATGATAAGGGAAACGATTATCAGAAAGGCCAGACAGATGCAGAGCATAAATAAGACGCTGATGCGCCGACTACATATATAAGTAGTATGGCCGACTTCACGTTCAGACAGTTCAGCGTTTCTCAAGACCGATGCGCCATGAAGGTGGGCACCGACGGCGTGCTGCTGGGCGCGTGGGCGAGGGGCGGAAACCGCGTATTAGATATAGGTACGGGCACAGGCATCGTGGCTCTGATGATGGCACAACGCTTTGATCAGGCCCGCGTTACGGCTCTTGAGATAGACGCCCAGGCTGCCGGGCAGGCCCGGGAGAACGTGGCCGGCAGTCCGTTTGCCGACAGGATAGAGGTGGTTTGTGCCTCGCTGCAAGATTTTGCGGCACAGTATGAGGGGCCCGCATTCAATGCCATTGTGTGCAACCCGCCTTATTTTGTCAACTCATTAAAGAATGTTGACAAGCGATCGGCTATAGCCCGGCACACAGAAACGTTGCCTTTCAGCCTGCTGATGAAGCTGAGCCGCACCTTGCTAAGCCCCGACGGAAAGGCCAGTTACGTGATAGCAGCCGAGGCTAAACCTTTACTTGAAGCAGAAGCCGCAATATGCGGACTGCGCGCAACTAGACAATATGACATTCAAACCACACAGCGTAAGCCCGTGAAGCGCTTTCTGCTGGAATACGCAAAATGGACCAAGCAGCCCTTTGAGCACCAGAAGGTCACGCTGATGGAGGGCGCAAAGCGTTCGGAATGGTATCGGGAGCTTACTAAAAACTTTTACATCAAATAAGATAACACCCACTTGTACTACCCCAGAGCTTGCGGCGCGGTACATAAAATATGTAAAAAGAGGTGGAATATTCGGATTATTTTTTGTACTTTTGCAATTCAAAAGCTGAATAAAGGGATAAACAATGTTACCAAATAGCAACGTTCAGATGATCGCCGAGTATGATGGCGACGTCACAGACTTATTCAACACAAAGGCCGATGGCATCATCCCCATTCTTGCAACTCGCAATATGGTGCTCTTCCCCGGAGTGATGAATCCTATACTTATCGGCAGAGCGCGAAGCCTGTCGCTCATCAAGAAGGTTGAAAAGAAGCCCAACAACATATTCGCCATATTCTGCCAGAAGGACCCTAACGTCAACTCGCCTACCAAAGACGATATCTTTGAAGAGGGCGTTTACGCACGGCTCATCAAGGTGATAGACATGCCCATGTCTGATAACCGTACAGCCATCGTGCAGGCATTGGGCCACTGCCGACTGAAAGATGTGGTAAAGGAACGTCCGTACCTCATGGCCACAACCGAGGATATACCTGAAGAGCTGCCCAATAGCCAGGACAGCGAGTGGAACACGGCCATGAAAGACCTGCACGAGATGGTTTCGGAGTATATAGCCAATAACGAAGACGTGGGCAACGAGACGGAGTTTGCCATGCAGCACATCTCCAACGACCTTATCTTCGTGAACCTTGTGTGCACCGTGATGCCATTCTCGCTCAAGGACAAGATAGCTCTGCTCTCACTGACCAGCATGAAAGAGCGGCTGTTCAAGCTGTTGGCCGTACTCGACAAGGAGATGAAGCTGCTGGAAATAAAGCAGCAGATACGGTCAAAGACGCGTCATGACCTCGACGAGCAGCAGAAAGAGTACTTTCTGCATCAGCAAATCAAGAACATTCAGGCTGAGTTGGGCGACGACGAAAGCACGCCCGAACGAAAGGAACTGAAGGAGAAGGCAGCTAAGAAGCACTGGAGCAAGGAGGTGGAAAAGGTGTTTGCAAAAGAACTGGACAAACTTTCGACGCTTAATCCGCAAAATCCCGAATACAGTATCCAACTGTCTTACCTGCAAACCATGGTAAATCTGCCCTGGAACGAGTATACAAAAGACGACCTGGATCTGAAGAGGGCGCGCCGGGTACTAGACCATGATCACTACGGAATGGAGAAAGTGAAAGAGCGCATTCTGGAGTATATAGCCATACTGAAGCTAAAAGGCGACCTCAAATCGCCCATCCTGTGCCTCTATGGCCCTCCCGGCGTGGGCAAGACATCGCTGGGCAAGAGCATAGCATCGGCGCTGAAACGCAAGTATGTGAGGATGTCACTAGGCGGACTGCACGATGAGTCTGAGATTAGAGGCCACAGACGCACCTACATAGGCGCCATGCCGGGACGCATCATCAAAGGTATGCTCAAGGCAGGATCGTCTAATCCGGTCTTCATACTCGACGAGATAGACAAGGTAACACAGAACACCATCAACGGAGACCCATCGTCGGCCTTGCTGGAGGTGCTCGACCCGGAACAGAACAATGCCTTTCATGACAATTATCTCGACGTAGACTATGACCTCTCAAAAGTGATGTTCATCGCCACGGCCAACGATCTGAACACCATACCGCGCCCCTTGCTCGACCGAATGGAGATAATAGAGGTGAGCGGATATATCACCGAAGAGAAGATAGAAATAGCCAAACGCCACCTCGTGCCTAAGGAACTGGCCAGCACCGGACTAGATAAGAACGACGTAAAAATAAAGTTCAGCAAGGCAGCACTGGAGAGTATCATAGAGAACTATACCCGTGAGAGCGGCGTGCGGCAACTGGAAAAGCAGGTGAACAAGGCGCTGAGAAAGATGGCCTACAAGCAGGCTGTCGACGGAAAGCTTGACTTCACCACCATAACACCCGACAGACTGGAAGAGCTGCTGGGCAAGCAACCCTTCTATCGCGACATATATCAGGGCAACAGTTATGCCGGTGTGGTGACCGGACTGGCCTGGACCAGCGTGGGAGGTGAGATACTTTTCATAGAGACATCACTGTCGAAAGGCAAGGCCGGCAAGCTAACGCTCACCGGAAACCTGGGCGATGTGATGAAAGAAAGCGCCATCATAGCTCTTGAGTATGTGAAGGCGCACGTTGATTTCCTGGGCATTGACTACCGCGTCTTCGAGCATTGGAACATCCACATACACGTGCCGGAGGGCGCAACGCCTAAAGACGGGCCCTCGGCAGGCATCACCATTGCCACTTCTATAGCCTCTGCGCTCACGCAACGCAAGGTGCGCAAGAACACAGCCATGACGGGTGAGATAACCCTGCGCGGCAAGGTGCTGCCCGTAGGTGGCATCAAGGAGAAGATCCTTGCTGCCAAGCGTGCCGGCATCACCGACATCGTCATGTGCCGCGACAACAAGAAAGACATTGAAGAGATTCCTGAGAAGTATCGCAAGGGCGTAGAGTTCCACTATGTCGAGAACGTNNGTGCTGCCCGTAGGTGGCATCAAAGAAAAGATATTGGCGGCCAAAAGGGCCGGCATTACCGACATCGTGATGTGCCAGGACAATAAGAAAGACATAGAGGAGATACCCGAGAAATATCGCTCTGGCGTTAGTTTCCACTATGTGGAGAACGTACAAGATGTGTGGAAATTCGCCCTTACCGACGAGAAGGTGGACAATCCCATCGACCTTACTGTAGAGGAAGAGCCTAAAAAAGAGGACAAGCAATGACCTTCAGCATAGAACATTCAGACAACGCTAGCGACGCGCGGGCCGGTGTGCTCACCACTCCGCACGGACAAATACAGACTCCTATCTTCATGCCCGTGGGCACATGCGGCTCGGTGAAGGGCGTGCACTTCAGCGAGCTACGCGAGCAAGTGAAGGCACAAATCATATTGGGAAACACCTATCATCTTTATCTCAGGCCCGGACTGGAGGTGCTCAGAGCAGCAGGAGGCCTGCATGGGTTCAACGGTTGGGAGCGACCCATACTGACAGACTCAGGCGGTTTTCAGG
>DLDC01000214.1:4381-4743 GCA_002480935.1 Prevotella sp. UBA7782
ATCGACGGCTCCAAGCACATCTTCACGCCCGAGAATGTCATCGACACCGAACGAGTGATAGGTGCCGACATCATCATGGCATTGGATGAGTGTCCTCCAGGGCAGAGCGATTACGCCTATGCCAAGCGTAGTCTGGGGCTCACACAGCGGTGGCTGGACCGGTGCATCAAGCAGTTTGAGGCCACAGAACCGCTATATGGCTACGAGCAGAGCCTCTTTCCCATCGTGCAAGGCTGCACCTTCAAGGACCTGCGCACTGAGGCGGCTAAGTATGTAGCCGATAAGGGAGCCGACGGAAATGCCATCGGAGGTCTGGCTGTGGGCGAACCAACAGAAGTAATGTATGAGATGATAGAGGTGGT
>DLDC01000073.1:0-2763 GCA_002480935.1 Prevotella sp. UBA7782
AACGACGAAGAGTGGAAAGACCGCATTATATATTGGGGACCCATGGGTTGCCTCACGGGCAACTACCTTCTAGTAAAGGGCGACTATGAGAGCCGTGACATCGTAGACTTGATGCGCAGAACGTTTGCCTTCATAGCCAACTACGAGGGCGAGGTGCCGGGAGCCGCACCACGCGACTGCGGTAACTACTTGCTGCACGACCTGCCCATGGCTAAGTGGGAGGCCCGCAAGTTTCTCGTTGAGGTACTGGAACGCATCACGCCGGCTCAGCTTAACTATCCCACCGAATGAGCCTGGTGACATTCGAGCATCTGAACACACCATTTATATATATAGTAAAAGTGCGGCCATAATACAACGGTCGCACTTTCTGTATACTTAATTATAAAGAAGAATCGCTAAAAGCTGAGTTATTGAAGTTCAACACATTAGCCACAGTTTCGTAAAAGGGGCCTTTTTAGCTTGTAAAAAGGCCCTTTTTGCAAGGCGAAACAGGCACTTTAGCCTTTCAAAATGCCCTCTTTCACAAAGATCTTCTTGAGCACCTGCACGCCTTTTTCCACTTGTTCCTTGCTATGAGTGGCCATGAGGGCGAACCTCACGAGGGTGTCTTGCGGAGCGCAAGCAGGCGGAATAACGGGGTTGATGAACACTCCGTCGTCGAAAGCCTCCTTGGTTACGAGGAACGTCTTATCGATGTCGCGCACGTAGAGCGGTATGATAGGGCTCTCGGTGTCGCCAATCTCGAAGCCTTCTTCGCGGAAACGCTTCAACGCATAATGCGTAACGTCCCACAAATGCTCTATGCGCTGTGGCTCATTCTGAATGATGTGCAGAGCCTCAAGTGCTGCTGCCGTAGCCGCAGGTGTGTCACTTGCCGAAAATATATAGGTGCGGCAGGTGTGGCGCAGATAGTTGATGGTGTCCTTGTCTGAAGCAATGAAACCACCGATAGATGCAAGACTCTTGGAGAAAGTGCCCATAATGAGGTCTATATCGTCTGTCAGGCCGAAGTAATCGCACACTCCCCTGCCCTGTTTGCCAAACACTCCGATGCCATGAGCCTCGTCTACCATCACCGAACAGTTGTACTTATGCTTCAGCTCTACGATTTCAGGCAGCTTGGCCAGGTCGCCCTCCATGGAGAACACGCCGTCTACCACGATGAGCTTCACGGCTTCCTTGGGCAGCTTTTGCAGCACACGCTCCAAATCGGCCATGTCGTTGTGCTTGTAATGCAGCTGTGTGGCAAAGCTCAGGCGCCTGCCATCAACGATGCTGGCGTGGTCGCGGTCGTCACAAATGATATAGTCGCCACGGCCAACCACAACGGCCAGTACACCGGCATTGACAGAGAAGCCCGTAGAGAAGCACAGAGCATCGTCTTTATGCTCAAACTCGGCCAACTCTTTCTCCAGCTGAACGTGAATGTCGAGCGTGCCATTAAGAAAGCGACTGCCTGCACAACCGGAGCCATACTTGTCTAAAGCCTTATGAGCAGCTGCTATTACACGGTCGTCGCCCGTAAGGCCCGTATAGGCGTTACTGCCGAACATGAGCACCTTGTGCCCCTCCATTGTGACTTCAGGTCCTTGTTTACTTGTTATTGCGCGGAAATACGGATACACTCCTTCCTTCATGTATTTCTGCGGATCACGATAATTTTTGTACCGTTCTTGTAATTGTCCCATCATATTAAAGATGTAGCCATAACTACATTATTTTATATTTAGGCTGCAAAGTTACAAAAATGACACAACATAATGAACAAAAAAAGAAGATATTTTAAAAATAAGCGTTTTTTTCAATGCAATACTCGTAACTGTGGCATTATTTTTGTATTTTTGCACAATCATAATTATCAGCCAATTAACAACCTCTGTCAACGAGCATTATGAAAAATATTCTTTTCATTATGAACCCCATATCGGGCACGCAAAGCAAAGCCGGCATACCCGAAGTGATAGAAAAAAAGCTTGACAAAACGGCCTTCAGCTACTCAATAGCCTATACCGAGCGACCTGGACATGCCACGGAGATGGCACTCAGGGCAGCCGCTCAGGGCATAGACATCGTAGTGGCCGTGGGCGGCGACGGCACGGTGAACGAGGTGGGACGCGGGTTGCTGGGCACCCGGACGGCAATGGCTATTCTGCCGTGCGGCTCAGGCAACGGACTGGCCCGGCACCTGATGCTGCCTATGAACGCCGGCAAAGCGGTGGAAATCATTAACTATGACGAGGTGCACGACCTTGACTACGGACTGATAAACGGCCACCCCTTCTTCTGTACCTGCGGCATGGGCTTTGACGCGTTCGTCAGCCAGAAGTTTGCCGAAGCAGGCAAGCGCGGGCCGGTGACCTATGTGCAGAAAGTGCTGGAGGAAGGTTTGAAATATAAGCCGGAGACATATATATTAAAGGACGACACGGGGACGCAAAGCTACAAAGCTTTCCTGATCACCTGCGCCAACGCCTCGCAGTATGGCAACAATGCCTATATTGCTCCGCAGGCATCGATGAGCGACGGGCTCATGGACGTGGTGATTATGGAACCCTTCAACGTCATTGAGGCGCCGCAGATCGCCATCGATATGTTCAGCAAGACGCTCAACAAGAGCTCTCGCATCAAGACGTTCCGCACCAAGCACTTAACAATACACCGAGAGGAACCGGGAGTGATACACTATGATGGCGATCCAGCCATGACAGGAAAGGACATCGACGTGCATGTCGAGGAAAAAGGTATCCGCATCATCGTCAA
>DLDC01000073.1:2837-3022 GCA_002480935.1 Prevotella sp. UBA7782
GACCTCTCGGGACTTCACGACGATCTCGTGAAGCAAACACGAAGAGGCATTGCACTGACAAAGTTAATGCAAAAGAAATTTGGGCAGACACTCAACAATATTAAATAAAAGAAGCCTCACCCCCTTGCAAGAGCCTCACCCCCTTGCAAGAGCCTCACACCCTTGCAAGAGCCTCACCCCCTTGC
>DLDC01000148.1 GCA_002480935.1 Prevotella sp. UBA7782
TTAGCAAGTGCAAATATACAACGTCTTTTTGTAAACATCTAGAGTTAGGAAATTTAATTTTGGTCTTGCGTTAATTATTCTTTGTATCATTTTTATTCTCTGTTGACTTACATCATTGAAATCGGTACCGTTTGGTATGTATTGCCTTATGAGGCTATTGGTGTTTTTGATGCCACCTTTAGGCAACATGCATCAGCTAGAAAGCCGCTAGCTGGGAAGGATGGTCGCGGCTATCTTTCAGGCTCGTGATAAGGTGTGCACGCAGGTTCTCCGAGCTCTCTAACTTCAGCTTCCGTCTGATATTGCCCCTCACGGTGCTCACGTTGCTTATGCTCTTGCCTAAATTCTGCGCTATTTCCTTGAGCGACAAACCTTTCACCACGAGCCGACACACGTCTATCTCTGTTGGCGTGAGCTGCGGAAATCGTTCGGCATACTTGTTGGCCTCGTTCAGCTTCTCTGCTTTCAGCTTCTCTGCCAGCTTTATCAGGTTTGCTTTAGAGCGGAAGGTCAGCTTGCTGAGCAAAGCTTTGTCAATGTCCTTGTCAGTCTGGTTTTGCCTGCAAACCCTCACCAGCGCCACCATCTCTTCGCTCGTCATCTGAAACATCTCGAATATCTGGTCTAGCCGTTGGCGGTATTTATTAGACTGCCTTTGTGTTCTGCGTATCACGTCTCTGGTGAAGAAGGCATATATGCCGAAGGCAAATGACAAGAGCGCGAATACCAACATAAACTGTATCTCCATCAGTCCGGGCTTCATCGCTATGCTTACAATCATGACCAGCAGGTTCATCACACCTGCCCAAAAGGCCGTCTTGTAAAGTAATGCCATGCACAGCAAGATGTATAATAGTCCGAGGGCCAGAATGTTAAGAACTATGCCCTGGTTCAGTCCGGGCACGTTGCGCACCACCATATATATTATGCCCAGGTTCTCCAGCAAGGTGATGGCAATGCCCGTTGCGCTGAATGCGGTGACGAGATGCAGCCTGTGAGTGAGATATAACACAAGACACACTATGCATCCTACGAGCACAGACGCCGTCGTAGCCATCAGAAAGGGATCGCTGATACCTACAAGTCCCAAGAAGTGAAGTGGCAGAATGGTTATCGCCAAGATGGCCATCAACAGATAGAGAGCCAGCCTTATCTTTTNNCTGCCAAAGGCGTATTTTGTAAAAGTCCGCCTTAATATCTCATAGATATATGCCATCTTTTTCATCTTTACATCATTTTGTTCTTTCATCGTTCTCCAAGCATCGCGTTTGCAAAACAACTGTTTGCCAAAACATCCTCCTACGGCTAAGAAGCTAAGCCTCCTGACGCGGCATCTATGGCATGACGTGTCTGCATGGATGTTGTAAATATAGTTATAATTTACGAAAAAACAGATACCTGCATCTCATTTATCTTTAAGCAGACAAACTGGTGATGCGCCATTATCAACTTTTAAGCTCCAGGCCACTGTGCCAGACTATTGCCATTTGCCGTTAGGCAGTTGGACTTCCTTGTCGCCGTTGAGAAGGGCCGACCGGAGAGATGTCAATGGCAGTGCAAGCGCAGGCGTATCAGAATCAGCAAGAAGTTCGGTCTCGACACCTCCGCCCACCTCTTTGAATACATTTCCAGCCTTTAGCTTCTTGAAAGGCAGGTACTACAAATGATATTTTTTGATGTTAGGTGGATTATGTATATATGTTTTCTCGGTCGAATTGCCCGCTATGCTCTTTTCCTCACCTTGCTTTTTGATGCACATAATCCTGCTGAAAAAGCTTTAATATTATTTCTAGAACAGGTCTGAAAGCAAGAAGCACCTAAACCTGAAGACGGTCTAAGTGCTCCGATGGATTGTTGCTCTCTTCCGCAACTAGTGTCTAATGAGGATGGTTCGTACCTTGGTACTTCCGTCAGGCCTTGTCGCCTTGATGACATATAGACCATTCTGGAGAGATGTAAGGCTAACTGCTGCGCCAGAAAGTTGTCTGATGAGCAGACCATTGGCTGTATAAACGCGAATGCTAGTTGCATTCTCAAGCGTCACGTTGCCTTCACTCAGTTTCCATTCGTCCGAAATTAGCTGGCCGGTTATACCTGTTGGAGCATCATCTTCAAAGAAGAGAAGTGGCAAAGAGTCGCCTTTCCATGGATGATCTTCGTCGTTTCCGTATTCAAATCCTATATTTTGGAAGAACGATGTGGTGAGTGCAGTCTCGGCTACTATGCCTCCCTGTAAGCCGTTCTTGTCACTCGTGATATTATAACCATTAGAGATAGTCATCTTTTCAGCCGCATAGTTGTAGATGAGACCTTGCTCGTGGAAGGTTGTTTCGTCATCCGATGCATTCTCTATGCTGTAACCCACTATTCTGTGTACCGTGCCGTCATCTTCTGCATCTTGCGGTAGGGTTATGCTGTCTATGTTGGCTAGGCATGCTGTTACGGTCGTGTCGGGCGTCTGTGTCCAGTTCTCACCTAGCTTACCAACGATACCTCCGGCTGCATATCCATTCCATTGGCTCTTCGTGGCTGTGATGCTTCCCTCCGAATAGCATCGTGCGATGGTGCCACGTGCCGACTCTCCCACGATACCACCTAACGTATTCTCGCCCGTAAGAGTTACTTTGGCGTGGCAATCCTTCACCATGCATCCGCTACCGGATGCTCCTACGATGCCTCCCAATGTTGCTTTGGCAGTCACGCGGGCATTTCTTACGGCGCTGTTGTATAAGTTTGAGCTTGTAGAAAGCTGCCCGGCAACACCTCCAACATTGTTGGCGTGTGGCAGACTTACCTGCGCTCCATCTATTAGACAGTTTTTTAGAAGTGTCATGTCAGCCCCTTGTCCGATGATGGAACCAAATACAGTAGAGGCATCCGAGCTCGCTTCCGAAGCTGTAAGGTTGAGAATCTTAATGTCGCTGATGGTGTCGTTGAGGGCACTTGCGGTAAGGACACCAGCTGAGGATACTTCAGAACCAAGCTCTATATGAGGTCCTTCGAAGGTGATGGCCTTGATGTTAGCACCCATTGTTGTTCCGAACAATCCAGCCGAATATCCATTGTTGGTTGTGAGCGTAAGATTTTTCAATACGTGTCCTTGTCCGTCCAGTCGTCCGCTGAAGTTTTCTATGGGTTTCCATGCCTCATAAGCGTTTCCCATGTCGATGTCGTTCACCACGATAAAGTGATCGCTCAGGTTGTTGGCCACCTGCTCCATGTCTCCCCGACTGGCTATTTGATAGGGGTCGGAGGCCGTTCCAGTGCCACCTTTCTCAAATTTGATGAAAGGCAGGGCATAGAAGCTGAGGTGATAGTTGTCTTTCTTGTCTTCATAGGCCACCATCATTGTTGGTTCAGAGGTCTGTGTGTTCATCAGGTTCACGCTCTTTATAGCCCCTATGGAGTCGTCGCCCACAATGGTTTTCAAGGCATTACCCTCACCGTCAGTAATCACCAGATGCGCGTCTTTCACATTGCTGTTCTCTCGTTTGATTCGTGCCAGATACATATACTCATGCTCTTCGTTGGTATTCACCAAGTAAGGGTTAAGCGCAATGCTTGATATGTTGGGTGTGAAGAATTCGGCATTCGTGCCCATGTTGAAGTTAACGGTTCTGTCAAGCGTACCTTCTTTTGTCCACCAGCCTATTTGGCCAATCACGTTACCCTGCGAATCGCTTAGCCCGGCATTGTTGCCGATGGCATATTCGTAGCCTTTCTGTGGGTCGGGATAACGCTCGATGTTGGTAGATATGTGGAAATCGCCAATGGTGCTGGGGAAGATAGCTATGTCGTTGCATTCAGGCAAGTCTACTGTGCGCAGTCTTTGGGCTCCGTCAACGGTCTCCAAGAAACAATACTGCTTGTGTTGTCCCTCAATATCAGCCATCTTGATAGCCATGTTCACTTGGTTGGCCAGGGTCTTGATGCATTCGCCTTTTGAGTTGAAAGCCTGATAGGTGTAGACATAATCATCTGTAGCCGTCTGATAATCATAGAAGGTCACGATGGCGTTCAGGTCGTCATCGCCGCTGAACATGCCCTTGGTCAGGTTGTCAGACGGGAACAGTCCGAACGCGGCAAAGCGGTAGAGCGAGTTGGAAGGAGCCTCTAGCGGCAGCTCCAAATGGGCTATGCTGTCATAGTTCTGGTTGTAAACGTCGATGATGAAGTGGTTGTCAGGGTTCACGATAGGCTCCCATGTTTCTTCGTCATAACCTTTCATGAAGGGCTTGGCGTAGTGAGCTGTCACATATTTCACCCCATCTTCCATGTTCACGGCAGTGAGATAAGGTCCGTCACTATAGTTGGTCAGCTCCGGATCCAGGGTGAAGGTATGCTCCAGCTGTGGTTTATCTTGCCCCCATGAGGGTTGCTTGTAAACGTCAACCTTGTTCATTATTCTTGCGTTGTCGCCCGTACCTACTGTGTCCTCATGAGTAATGATGAGTCTCTGATAGGTGTTCCAGCTATTGGGCGAGGCATCGAGCATGTCCACGGCATAGCCTTTATATTTGTTTACGATGTCGCCGTTAAGCCTGTAAACAAAGATAGAATCTATGCTGTTATGGCTGTTGTCTATGGCATGCACGTATATGGGTAACTCCATATTGCTGGCATCGCGGTCAAAAAACTTACTGGTAACCATTCCGAAAGGCTCGATCTGGTTCACCGTAACGCCTGGTGCCACGTTCACTGTTATCCTTCCCGCCTCATCTTGATGATTGTCGTAGACGGTTATTGTGGCACTCTTGTAGTTGTAGCCCTCTTTTTCCACCGTTTCAGCCCATAGCCAGTCTGATTTGTCGGGGCCCGTAAGGTACCCCCAAAGAGGCACGGAGTCTAACTCATTATAGGTGTTCATGTTCTGAATACGTCTGAGCATGTTAGCGGGCGATAGTTCTTTGCTCTGGTTGCCGGGTATAAACAGTGAGCTGTGCTGAGCCGCTCCGAATCCCAAGGTAGCAATGGGCGTTCGCTGCCTCGATACATTTTTGAAAGGTGTGCCGCCCATGGCACCCACTGTGCAGGCCAAGAGGGCCAGGCAGGTAAAAGCATGTAAATTCTTCTTCATAAGTGTTGTACAGTTTTGATGACTGGCTACAAAGTTATACGAAAAAGCCTATAGGCCCACTATGTTGTGGTTTGCAATTCGTCAAATGGCTAATTTCGCATTCACAAAGAGCCTATACAACAAACTTTTAGTGCTGTTTCGCCCTTTTCAGGAAGCCCAGCCATGCTAAGCCTCCGTATTTTCTTGCAGGTCGTTTACTGACTCTCTGAAGGCTATGGGCGACATTCCCACGCGGTTGCGGAATAGTTTGTAGAAGGTTGAAACAGAGCTATAGCCCAGCTCTTGGGCCAGAACCTTCATAGAGTCTGTGCTCCTACTCTTGTCAGAGAGCAAGCGCAGCGCCTCGTTGAGCCTGTAAGAGTTGACAAATTGTGAGAAGTTCATGCCCGCCTTTTCGTTTATCACTTTCGACAGGTAGGTGTGATTGGTGCCTAACATCTCTGCCAGGCTGTCTCTAGAAAGTTGCCGGTCGCGATACAGCTTCTTGTCTTTCATGAGCAAGCATACTTTGTCATAAAGCTCCTGCGACTTTTCTTCGTCAATGATTCCGGTGGCCACGCGCTTGCCCGAGAGCTGTTCGGTGAGTTGTCTGACACGTTCTTGCAACTGGTCTTGC
The DNA here is from genome assembly GCA_002480935.1 of Prevotella sp. UBA7782. The sequence continues at coordinate 5,694 of DLDC01000148.1, forward strand.
GTGCGCAGACTCTCTTTGTTCTGTCTTACGATGTTCTTATATATTAAGGTCCGTTTCTTATAGAAATAGCCCACCAATACCAACATAGCCACAGTCAGCACAAGTACCAGAGCAAGAGCTATGCTCACATGCCGTTGTCCCACAAGCTGCTGCTCGTGTCTGGCGGCCTCTTTCTCTTTTTCCATCATGGCCATGACAATCTTCCGCTCGTTAATCTGATGGTTACGGTCTAGGTTGTTCATAGACTCAAGCGAGTCTTTGGCCTGCTTCAAGTAGGCGTAAGCCTCAGCCGTCCGTCCTTTCTTGAGGCTGATATCGGCCAGAAGAGTGTATATCTTATAGCTGGATGTGTAAACGGCAAGCTGCGCGCAAGCTTGTTTAGCCTCTTCCAAGAGAGTCTCTGCACGCTCCATATTGCCACCTTCATAGCTCAGTCTGCCCAGCTCGTAGAGTACTTCCGGCAGTGATGGCGACTTTTCAGCTCGCCCCTTGGCCACCGCTAGTGTTAGATACTGTCCTGCTTTTGATCGCTCTCCTTCAGCCGCGCTTATCTGTCCGGCTAGCAGATAAAGCGGTGTGGCATCCTTATAATGTTCGTGTTTAAAGATTGTCATGGCCTCTTTCAGATGCCGCGAAGCCTTTTGCCATTGCCCCGACATGAAGAAGAGGCGCGCTGTGTGGTAGGCTCCATTATATATAATGTGTGCGTTGCGCAGCTTGAGCCCTATTCTGTGAGCCTCTTGTGCATATCTCAGTCCGCCCGTGTCGTGCTGATTCTCGGCCACTTCAGCCAGATTGCCACACACTACGCCCACCTGCGCTTCAAACCGGCATCGGTGTGCGTAGTCCAAACTTTCCAAAAAGTATTGCTGGGCCACGAAGAGATTAGACCACACCGTGGCTTGCCAGATGCCCAGAGAGTTGAGCGCGAGCGACACTACAGAGTCATTGCCTATGCGTCTGGCTTGAGCCAGAGCTTCTTGCAGCGTCTTTCCGCTTTCCTTGCCTCTGCCTGTAAAAAGCTTGCTTGCGCCTATATAGAAAGTGGCATAAGTCTTATCGTGCTCGCTGGCCTTGCTGTCTTGCAATATCAAGGCCGAATATCGCATGGCCGCATCATAATCATAGTCCTCCATAGCTTTCGATGCCTTTTGCCAGAGCGAGGCTTCTGCCATGCCATTTTTGCCTCCACTCAGGGCTGAGGTGAGCAACAGGGCCAGGCAGAGCGTGGCTAATGGCTTGATTATATTCGTGAGTTTCATCATCTGTTCGTCTTTTTCGGTGTGAAGTTCTGTGTCTACGGCGGGGGTGCGAATTATTTTTCATTGTTGCAGAT
>DLDC01000194.1 GCA_002480935.1 Prevotella sp. UBA7782
CGGCTAGGGCTTATGGCATGGGTGAGTCGGAAAAGATCCTCGGCTCGTTTGTAGCTGGTGAGAAGCGCGAGAATGTGGAGGTCTCAACCAAGTTTACGCCACAGTTAGCAGAAATTTATGGTAACAGCGTAGAGAAGATGGCACAGGCCTCTATGGAGCGGATGGGCATCGACTATATCGACATCTATTGGATCCACAATCCGATGGACGTAGAGCGCTGGACACCGGGGCTGATACCTCTGCTGCAGTCGGGCAAGGTAAAGCGCGTGGGCATGTCGAACCACAACATCGCAGAGATACGCCGTGCCAACGAGATTCTCTCCGAGGCTGGTTTCAAGGTATCGGCCGTGCAAAACCACTTCTCCCTACTCTACCGTTCATCAGAGAAAGGCGGTGTGCTGGACTACTGCAAGGCGAACGGTATTGAGTTCTGGTCTTACATGGTGCTGGAACAGGGCGCGCTCTCAGGAAAATATAATAAAGAGAACCCTCTTCCCGCAGAGAGTGACCGTGGCAAGAAGTACAACCCCGTACTTGAGCAGCTTGAAACGCTTACGAACGAGATGTCGGCCATTGGCAAGAAATACGGTGCATCATGCTCACAGATTGGCATTGCCTGGGCTATTGCCAAAGGGACCCTGCCCCTCATTGGAGCCACAAAGGAACGTCACGTTATAGAGGCTGCCGAGGCCGCTGAGATTCAGTTGACCGCAGAAGAAATAGCGCGCCTCGAAGCACTCGCAGATGCCACAGGCGTTGACACTCGCGGAGGATGGGAACACAGTATGGAGTAGTTGTTATGATATGCGCAAATTATTGATTCTTATGGCAATGATGGTCGCAACGACGACAAACGCTCAGGGAGTGATCGATGTGCATACGCACATCATAACCCCAGAGTTTGTGTCTGCTCTCGAAAGTGAAAGCAGACTTCTGGATGAGGGATTTCCTCTTCCGAAATGGGAAGCAGAGGCGCAACTGCAATGGATGGACGAAGCCGGAATTTCAACATCAGTTCTAACGATGGCGGCTCCCCTTCCTACCTCTGCCAAAGTAATCCGCGAAACTAACGGGGCCGCTGCCAAACTGAAACGTGAGCACCCCGGCAGGTTCCGTTTCTGCGCTGCCCTCCCTCTGCCCGATGTCAATGCCGCTATCGAGGAAGCCCGCTATGCGCTGGACGTACTCGATGCTGACGGCATCAAACTGGCGACAAACTCCTTTGGACAGTATCTCGGTGCGCCCGAACTCGACACGCTTTTCTCATTCCTCAATGAGCGAAATGCGTTAATCATCCTGCATCCACATCGGCCGGAGCCCGTTAATAGACAGGTGATGCGGCAGACACCCCTCGCTATGCAGGAATATCTCTCTGAGACTACTCGCGCCGTATCGAATATGATCAGTCGCAATGTACTGGCCCGCTATCCCAACATTAAAGTGGTGGTGCCACATTGCGGAGCTTATCTGCCGCTGATGGTGCCACGAATGCGGTCGCTGACGCCTGTGATGCAAGCTAATCATCTTGTCGGCGACATCGACTGGAAGGCGAACCTCGCGGCGCTCTACTACGACCTTGCCGGCGCCCACTCGCCGGAGGTCATCCGTATGCTGCTCACTATCACCACGCCCGACCACCTGCTCTATGGCTCCGACTATCCCTACGTTGACCGGCAGGTGCTCACCAAGGGCCTACAGCGCATGCGCCAGTATCTGACCGAGGAACACGACCTCGCGCCTTATAAGGATTTGATTTTATATAAGAATGCAGAATGGCTTTTAGGTCGATCTGACAAGCCATACAAAACAGTTAGATGAAAAGAATAGTAACATTAATATTAGCAGCAATGACTATGGTAACAATGAATGCACAGACGCTTACAGAGCGTCAAAAAGGCTTGGCTGCCTGTGCCTGTCTGATGGCACAAGGGAATATGGAGCGGTTGGAGACGGCCGTGAAGACGGCACTCGACGACGGCGTAACAGTCAATGAGTTGAAGGAGGCTTTCTCACAGCTCTATGCCTACACAGGTTTTCCGCGCTCGCTAAATGCCTTAGGGGTAATGAACAAGGTGCTGGAAAACAAACACGAAAATTGGCAGGAAGGCAAGCCTTGGACACGCCCTGAAATATGGGGCGACGCTGCCAAAGCTCTTAAGCAGGGCACCGAGGTGCAGACACAGCTCTCGGGTCGTGCGTTCGACTATAACTTCTGCCCGCAGGACGACTACTATCTGAAGTCTCACCTCTTCGGCGACATCTTCGCTGGCGACCAATTGTCGCATGCCGACCGCGAGATTGTGACCGTAGCGGCATTGAGTGGCCTTGAAGGTGTTGCTCCACAGCTGGCAGCCCACAAGCAAGGCGCAGTGAACATGGGCAATTCACAGGAGCTTGTCGATGAACTCTGCGCGTGGCTTGACAGTGAGGGTTACACCTTCCATAGCAAATGGCCCAAGGGCGAGCCGAATACCGCCTACGCAAAGTACTTTATCGGCAATAGCTATCTGGCCGATATGGGCGGGGGTGTGATGAACGTAACCTTCGAGCCACGTTGCCGCAATAACTGGCATGTCCACCACAAAGCTGTACAGGTGCTCATCTGCGTCGCTGGTCGCGGATGGTATCAGGAATGGGGCAAAGAAGCCGTCGAGATGACTCCTGGAACCGTCATCGCCATTCCAGCAGAGGTAAAGCACTGGCACGGAGCCGCCCAAGACTCATGGTTTCAGCATCTCACCTACAACAAGGATGTACAGGAGGGCCATAGCAACGAGTGGCTGGAACCAGTGTTGGAAGAACTGTATAACAAGCTGAAATAGACGTTCAAAAACTAAAAAACGTTCGGCCAAAGCGTATTGGCCGAACGTCCTATCGCGCGGCAGCCACCCACACCGGCTCATCTCTCATAGCAGGCTGGTTGTCAGCCATGACACCTTCAAGACTGTGCGGAACGTAAGGCTCCTCAAGATACTTCATGTCATCATCCGTCAGTTTTACGTTGAAGGCATTGACGGCTCCGTCAATATGGTGCATTTTTGTTGCGCCGACGATGGGGGCATCCACCTTGCGCAGTATCCATGCAAGAGAGATTTCAGTCATCGACACTCCATAGCGTTGAGCCAGCTCGGCGACACAACTTATGATCTTGTCGTCTTCCTTTGCCGTAGCATCATATTTATGATGCAAGTAGGCGTCCTTTTGCAAGCGGTTGGACGTCTCACCCGGACGGCGCGACAGCTTGCCGGAAGCGAGTGCCGAGTAGGGCGTCATGGCAATACCGTCTTCCTGGCACATTTGGAACATCTCGCGTTCTTCCTCACGCATAATCATATTGTAGTGGTTCTGAACAGATATAATCTCTGCCCAACCATTTTTCTTGGCAATTGCGTTCATCTTTGCCAATTGATAAGGAAAGACATTGGCAATGCCGAGATAGCGTGCTTTTCCCTCTTTCACGACATTGTTCATCCCCTCAAGGATGTCTTCCATCGGAGTCTTGTAATCCCAGATGTGGTAGATATACAGGTCAACATAGTCCATGCCAAGGTGTTCAAGCGACGTATTGATGCTGTTTTCAACATGATGTTGTCCGCTGACACCCTTTTCTATCTCTTCTGCAGTGCGTGGAAGAAACTTCGTCGCCACAACGACATCTTCTCTGCCTGCCATGTCTCTCAGCGCGCGCCCTACATACTGCTCGGACGTTCCAAGCTGATAGGCAATGGCAGTGTCAAAAAAGTTGATGCCGTTGTCAAGAGCATATTTTACGATCTTGCGCGTCTCAGATTCTCCAACGGTCCAAGAGTGCTGTCCTATCGTGTTGTCACCGAATCCCATACAGCCCAGACAGATGCGGCTGACATTCAAATCTGATTTTCCTAACTTGATGTATTCCATATTATTATAAATTGTTGTTATTCTGCTATTTCATCCAATGTGTCATGCGGATGATGATTCTTGTATTACCACTGCAAAGGTAAGCATTTCTCCAGAATCATATCTTATCAGAATTTGGGAGAAACTAACCTTTTTCACGGAAAGATGCCAAGATCTGCTTTTTTCTGATTATCTTTGTCACCAATAAAAGACCTTCGGACTATGGCAAAGATAGAGATTGTGAACAATGTGAACGACTACGTTCATTATGTCGGTGCTGAAGAGCTGCATCCTCATGTGGCGGTAATTCACTATGACGAACTCGACCACGTCCGCCATTGCCTGAATAATTATAATGTGTATGGCTTATTCTTGCAGAAGGAGTTTCCCTATGGCCTTTCTTATGGAATGAGAAACTACTCGGCTGCTGGCGGCTCGCTCATTGCTGTGGCTCCCGGGC
>DLDC01000216.1:0-22564 GCA_002480935.1 Prevotella sp. UBA7782
CATTGTAAAAGAAAAGAGGATGCACCATAAAACTTAATTATGATACACCCCCTCCTATTGCTGACGGCCACAAGGGGCCATGTTATGCAGGGTGAGATGTGGGTGATATTTGGAAGGAATGTTTTCTGTGTCTTCATCAGCATAATCACCTCATATACAATAACATACAACTTGGGTGTAATGAGGGAAATGGCTTTTACGCCAAAATTACTTTTATGGCGTATTATCCCTCTACGGATCACACAATCCTTATAGATGGTTTGCCCCTCATTGATAGACGAAAAACAGAACAAGTTGGGATAATCATAATTGAAAGGTGAGTAAGCAAGAATTTTATTACACCTTATTTATATATAAGCTTGGATTGACCATAGTGTTAAAAAACACCAATAGGCTTGGATTTATTTGTAGAGTCCATTAAAATAACTTATCTTTGCAATTAATAACTAAAAACAATGTGAGGGCGTAGTGCGTCCTGTGAACTTTCTTGGAAAGAATCTGTCCGAATTTAAACAAACAAAATAAAGATACCAAATGAAAAAGACAGGAAGCGGCAGGGTTTTATGGGTATTGTTGTTTGCGGCGTTGTTAGGCTCATGCACTGATGACATTGCGGATGACGCTCATTATAAACCTCGGAAGACAAACGGCAGCGTGTACGAGACATTGCAGAAAGAAGGACATTACTCCATCTTCTTGCATGGCATCGATTTGTCGGGCTATAAGCCCATCGTAGAAGGAAAGAGCATTGTGACGGTGATGGCACCGGATGATGATGCTTTTGCCACTTTCTTGCAGCAGAAAGGCGTAGCGTCTATCGATGAGCTTTATCAGAAAGACCCGGCTTATCTCAAGCAACTCATTACCTATCACTTGATGTATTACTCGTATGATTGGACCAAGATGGTGGACTTTCGACCCACCGAGGGCGACCGTAAGGATCCTACAGCCATTCATACAGATGCCGGCTACTATTACAAGCACCGCACCTATTGTGCCGACCCTATAGAGAAGGCGCGTGTGAAACTTACATCGAATGCCACCAGCGACACGCTCATCAGCATCTATCATTATGACAGATACCTGCCTGTGTTCTCTAATAAGCTTTTCGAGTCGAAAGGCATCGACCCCCAGTACAACTACACCTATTTTTATCCCACCTCTACCTGGGTCAATAACACAGGCTCGGCCGAAGGCTTCTTTAATGTCTCGAACGGCAATATAGCCGCACAGGGAAATATGATAACCGATAACGGCTATGTGTATCATGTAGACCAAGTGATAGAACCATTGAAAACCATTTATCAGGAACTGAAGGACAATAATAACTATTCTGATTTCCTCAGCCTGTATGACCAGTATTCAACCTACGAGCAGGCCGACAACCAGACCAATCAGGCGCTGGGTTACATAGCCTATGTGCATAAGCACGGTTCGCTGCCCGCCATTGCCTGCGAGTGGCCGGTGACCAATAACCTGCAAGTGTCTACGCTCGACAAGACGGGATATAACCTCTTTGTGCCGTCGAATACAGCTATGGACAACTTCTTCAACTCTTATTGGACGGCTGAGGGAGGCTATCGCTCGCTGAAGGATCTCGATCCCGTGATACTCTATTACTTCATCATGCAGAGCTTTTCACAAGACAACTTCATCGTCTTTCCTGAAGAAATAAAGAAAGGTGATGTACTCACGGTTTTTGGCTCGCCGGTGAACGTTAATCCCGATGAGGTTACTTATCGCAAGATGTGCAACAACGGCACGCTCTACGGCATGGACCATATGGAGGCACCTGCTATCTTCGCCTCAGTGTTGGCACCGNNNNCGGCCTTTAGAAACATGGACCACCTAGACTATCTCTATGCTTTGGACGGCTCGTCGGTGGTGCTGTCACTTGCCTCAGACAAATCGACGTTTGTCACCCTCATGCCAACCAATTCGCAGATAGAAAACTCCGACCCACAGAAGCGACTTTACACCACAACATCGGGTAAGGAGCTGCAAGAGTATAGCACGGATGCAGGCGACTTCGTGAACATGAGCAAGAACTCCATGCTCTCTATCGTGAACATGCACACGGCGGCCAACGTTTCTTCGTTGCCGGAGAGCGGCACAACGGCCGTGGCAACCAACGTGGCCTTTAACTACTGGTATGTGCATGACGGTGGCATAACCACCAATGCTCTCTTCAACCAGCAACTTAATCCAGAATACAGCGGTACGCCCTTTGTGAAGTTTCACAATGCTGGAAAGTGGAGCAACGGCACCAGCTATACCTATGATTCACCCTCGCTCTTCACGGCAGTGAGCGGCGACGGACTGGCACATGTGCTTGCCGTGGGCAATGACAAGAACTATCAGTACTACCTCTTCTCGCAGTTACTGAAGAAAGCGGGTCTCACACAAACTGACAGTAAAAAGGGGGCAACCCTTTCAACATCCATCCTGGCTACTGATGCCACACGCTTTATGTGCTTCGCGCCTACCAACGAGGCCATCAAGAAGCACATCAAGGAAATGCCCGGTTGCGCTTCGCTCAGCGTGGGAGCTGACGGAACGATAAAAGGCGTGGTGGCCGGAACAAATAAAACTAAGTTGGCGGCCTACCTGCGCTCTTACTTCATAACGAGCGACATGAACAGCTTCACCACCTATCCTTATCCCGGTTCTTCGGCAAAGGGACAATTTTATACCACCGGAAACTATAAGATGGACATTCATGACAATGGTTCGTCACTTAGCGTGAGCTTCACTAATGCCACGAAGAACAACACGGTGGAGGTGAGCCCTAAGTATTATTACCTGCCATTTGCCTTCAATGACGGATGCTTGCATTTTATAGACGGTATATTGTTATAAAACCTCAGAGAATATGATACTTAAAGATAAAACACAGCAAGTGGTGGCTAAAGCTATGTTGCTTTTGGCTCTCATCCTCTTTTCGGGTTGGGCAAACGCGCAGGACAACGTCATCACAGGTACGGTAAATGAGATGATGGGCAAGGAGAAGTCGCCTGTCATAGGAGCCAATGTGGTGCTCGTGAACAAGCAAAACAGATATGTGAGGGGTGCCGTGACCGATATAGACGGAAAGTTCAACATAGAGGTTCCCGCTAACGAGGGCGTGCTGAACATTCGCATCTCTTATATTGGACTGAAAACGGTTACCTATAAATATAAAGGTCAAACCCATCTGGATGTGGTGATGGAGGGCGATGACTCGCACAATCTGGATGAGGTGACGGTCATTGGCCGCCGGACAGATGCCATGGGCGTGTCGAGTCTGGAGCAGACATCGGCCGTGCAGAAGATTAACGTGACGGGATTGGTGGAGCAGTCGCCCGTGGGCTCTATAGAGGAGGCCCTGCAGGGACAGATTGCCGGACTGGACATCTCGCTGGGTGGCGACCCGGGAGCCAAGAGCTCTATCAGAATTAGAGGTACCAGTACGCTGAGTGCCAACACCGAACCCCTTATCGTGGTAGATGGTGTGCCCTATGACACAAATATATCTGAGGACTTCAACTTTCAGACAGCCAATGAAGAAGACTTCGGGCAGTTGCTTAATATCACCCCATCTAATATAGAAAGCATCGAGGTGCTCAAGGATGCATCGGCAACGGCCATCTATGGTACGAAGGGAGCCAATGGCGTGTTGCTCATCACAACGAAGAACGGTTCGGCAGGAAAGACCAACTTCACTTTCTCTACCAAGCTCACAGCCAAGCGAGAGCCAAAGTCGATACCCTTGCTTAACGGTAACCAGTATGTGTCACTGATGCAGAATGAACTTTGGAACGCAGCCAACGCCAAGGGACTGATGAACGCAGCCAACGAGCTGAACATGCTCTATAACAGTCCGGAGATAGGATATAATCCTACGTACAAATACTTTAATGAGTATAATGTAGATACCGACTGGCTAGACCAGGTGAAGCAGAATGCCTTGATAACCGATAACAACTTCAGTATGAAAGGTGGTGGCGAAAAGGCTACATACATATTGAATGTGGGCTACTATGATGAGCAGGGAACGACACGAGGCACCGGACTGAGCCGACTCTCCACCTCGATGAAGATTAACTATAAGTTCTCTAACAGGCTTCGCATACATACCAACTTCGACTTTACCAACACGAAGAAGGATGCCAACTACTTTAATTCTACTCGTTCTATCGCCATGGGCAAGATGCCTAACATGAGTCCTTACTGGATAGATAAGACAACGGGCGAGCCCACAGATGTTTACTTCTCGCCGTCGAGCAACTTCCAAGGCTCATTCAGTGGCTCTGGCAGCTACTACAATCCTGTGGCCATGGTGAACGACGGCAAGAACCGCACCACGTCGCGCGAGGAGAAGATAACCTTCCAGTTGGATTACGACTTCCCCTTCGACCTGCGTTTCCAAGGCTATGTGTCTATGAACCTGAGAACGAACAAGAATAACAAGTTCTTGCCTCAGACGGCTACCGGCGTGCTGTGGACCAGCAGCATGGCCAACCTCTCTACTGATGCCACGTCAGATAACTTCTCACTCAGAACAGAAGGCAAGTTCATCTACAACCATACCTTCGGTAAGATGCACAACCTTATTGCTACGGCATTGTGGCGTACCAGCCAATCGCAGAATCACAGCACCAGCAACTCTACCTATGGCAATGCCTCGGAACATCTGTCAGACCCTGTCGTGGGTTCTGTGGTGTCGGGTGCCGGCTCAGGAAGCTCTGAGACAAGGAGCATCGACTTCATCGGTCAGGCCGTTTATTCATTTGACAACAGATATGTGCTGCGTGCCACAATCAACCACACCGGCAATTCTTCTATGGGCGCTTCGCAGCGTTGGGGAACCTTCCCCGCTTTCGGTGCAGCATGGAACATTGACCGTGAGCACTTCTGGAGCGATGCAACACGCAAGTGGTTCACACAGGGCAAGCTGCGCGTGGGCTACGGATGGTCTGGAACATCGCCTTCGGGAGCGTCACTCTATTATGGCGCTTACCAGAGCTTGGGACAATATATGGACATGAGTGCCATCTACCCCGTGCGTATGCAGCTCGACAACTTGAAGTGGGAGACATCGCGAGAGTTCGACTTTGGTGTTGACCTGCGTCTTTGGGACAAGTTGGGCATCACCTTCGACTATTATGACAAGCACACCAAGGACTTGCTATTGAAAAATTATAGCCTTCCGGCTACAACGGGATATACCAATATCAATTTTTTCAACTCCGGAAGATTGAGCAACAAAGGCTTTGAGTTAAGATTCGATTATCAGATATTTAAGAATAAGGATTGGACCATCAGTGCCAATGCCAATATGAGTCGCAATATCAACCAGGTGGATGAGTTGCCATCAAGCTGGCGCTTTGACAACTACACCTTCGGCAACGGCAATTACGCCCTACGTATTCTGGAAGGATCACCTGTGGGTGCCTTCTATGGCTACAGATACCTCGGCGTATATCAGAACACTCAAGAAACCTACGCACGTGACGCCCAGGGCAATGTGATGAACGACTATAATGGCAATCCTATCGTGATGCGCAACGGTACAACAATAACCTATCCTGGTGATGCCAAGTATGAGGACGTGAACCATGATGGCGTGATCAATGAGAATGATATTGTTTATTTGGGTAATGCCAACCCCAAGTTTACGGGTGGTGGCGGCTTCCAGGTACGCTATAAGAGCTGGTCGCTCACAACCTTCTTCTACGGGCGCTTCGGACAGAAAGTGATTAACGCAGCCCGCATGAACCTTGAGAGTATGCACGGAACCGGCAACCAAAGCACTGCTGTGCTTAACCGCTGGACTAAGGAGGGTGACGACACCGATATTCCCCGCGCCCTCTATGGCATGGGCTACAACTATTTGGGCTCCGACCGCTTTGTGGAGAATGCCACCTTTGTGCGCCTCAAGACACTCTCACTATCGTGGAACGTGCCTAGAGACCTGCTGAAGAAACTCAATTGGGGCCTCTCTAGCGTGAACATGTTTGCTACAGGATACGATCTCTTTACGTGGACCAACTACAAGGGTCAGGATCCTGAGGTGGCTTTGCCATCTGCCACATCGCTGGTCAAGGACAATGCCACGACTCCTGTGTCTAAGCGTTTCGCCTTTGGTTTAACTGTTAACTTTTAGTTGATTATGAAGATAAAAAATTATATCATACTACCCCTCCTTTGCATCATGGCACTTACATCATGCAACGACTGGCTAGACGTGAAGCCTGACAACGAGCAGGTGACCCCTGAGTATTGGCAGTCGAAGGAGGATGTTGAAGCTGTCATCACCTCAGGCTATTACTATATGCAGGCTGAAGTGCCCATCTTTATCAAGTGGGGTGAGCTTCGGGGCGGAGCACTTTATGCATCGTCAGGTGTTGAGCAGCTCTTGCAAGACTTTAATGTCACGCCGTCATCATCCATATGCAAATATGACGGAATATACAAAATCATCAACATGGCCAACTCCGTGTTGAAGTATGCCCCCCAGGTGCAGGCCAAGGACAACACCTATTATGATGCTGTGATGAAGGCCCATCTGTGCGAGGCTTATTTTCAGAGAGCGTATGCTTATCTCGTCTTGGTGAAGAACTTTAAAGAGGTGCCTCTGATAGTGGATCCTTATGTGGATGACACCAAGGACTTTAACATGGCTAAGTCTAGCGATACCACTATTATTCGCCAGATAAAGGATGACGTGAAGGCCGCTTTAGCAACTGGCGCTGCTAAGGGAACGTATGAAACCGATTGGCAGACAAAGGGCAGGGTGACCAAGTGGGCCCTCTACGCACTGATGTGTGATGCTTGTTTGTGGAGCGAGGATTACAAGGAAGCCATTGAATATGCAGACATGATACTGAATGCCACCGATGCTTTCAGGCCAGTGTTCATGACGAATCCGGCCGACTGGTATTCTATCTTCTATCCCGGAAACTCCAATGAGTCTATCTTTGAACTGAATTGGGATTACAACACCAATCAGAAGAACAATAACTTCAGCAGCCTCTTCAAGCAGTCTACTGACTCTCCTCTAAAGTTCACCAATGCAGCTATGGAGATGATGAAGAACGAGACGCAGACACTGAAGGACGCAGGCTACAACGACAACTCGCGAATGGGCCGTATGCTGCTGGCTACCTATGTGCCAGACAATGGTCCTACTACGGGATGGAGCACATCTAATAATTATTATATGTGGAAATATTACGGCACTGATGTGCAGGATATCTCCGGTGGAGCAAGGGTACATCAAGATGCCAACTTCATTATTTATCGTGTTGCAGAGGTGATGTTGATGAAGGCTCAGGCCGAAACCATGCTGGGCAACTATCGTGAGGCTGTGGCTCTTATCAATAAGATACGCAACCGTGCAGGGCTGGGCAATTATAACAACATAGACCTTACTTCAGCCGATGCTGATGCTCAGTTGTCTCAACTTGATGAGTTGACGCTGCTCGAAGAAATTCTAGATCAGAAGGAGATGGAATTTATGGGCGAAGGCAAACGCTGGTATGACCTGCTATGGTTCGGCAAGATAAGCAACTATAAGTATCGCGACCAATTTGTGGCTAAGGTGCTTCAGGGCAACCAAACCACTAACGCAACGTGGATAGAGAGCGTGCTGAAGGACCCCAATGCATGGTATATGCCCATCTCTAACTATGATATTGAACATAATAAGCTACTGACTCAAAATCCATATTATGCAACTACAAAATAAGGGAGGCAGGAAGATGAAGAAAATAAATATACTGTTGTCGTTTGTCATTGCCCTTGTGGCTTTTTGCTCTTGCAGTGATGACTATGACCCGCAATACACGCACCAGACCACGGTGCCCATTAGCACTTATTTGGAGAGCAAGCCTGAATTTTCTGAGTATGTGGGTTTACTGAAATATGCCGATATGTTTAACGCCCTGAACCAGTCATCTAGCGGCGTGAGCTTCACGGCTTTCGCACCTACCAACGAGGCTATGCAGGCTTTTTATCAGCAGAAAGGCATCTCTTCTTATACCGACATGACGGTGGGTTACGCCCGCTCGTTTGTGCTCTATCATACGGTGCTCGACTCTATAACAGCTGATAAGTTCGTGCTCAAGACCAGTGTCACCAATCTGAGCGAAAATGTGCTGCCCATAAGCTTTAACAATGTAGCTTCGGGAGAGGCTGATATTGCCGACGGACATATTGTACAGATGGGGCTCTCAGCATATAACGGGAAGGTATATGTGCTCTCTAAGGCCATGACGCCGCTTGTTGAGACCATTTATGACAGGCTCTCTGACGGAAAGTCTGACATCATGCGTGAGGCTGTTGATGCCTCCGGCTATAAGAAGCTGCTGAGCACTTATCGTGACACGGTGAAAGTAACTAAGGATGGTAAGACCTCTACGGTCATTAATACGTATAACTATACTTTCCTGAATGTTTCTGATGAGACGTTTGCTAAGGCAGGTGTAACAAGTCTTGCTGCCCTCAGACAGAAGCTGGAAGCCGACACGAAGGAAGACGTGGATGCAGACTCCTTGCTAAGAGAGTATGTGGGCTATCATATATTGAACAACAATCGTGAGCAGATAGCTGATAACATGAAGACGCAGGGTGCTGTTTCGTCACTCATAGACACGAAGGCTACCAACCAGGTCATCGCCGTTGCTATGGATACTTTAGCAACTGATGCCTCTCAGCAGCTCTTGCTGAATGGTGCCGGAGCGCAGGCTCGTTTCATTGCCGATGCGGTGCAAAAGGCTAAGAATGGTTATGTGGAGCAGCTAGACAGCTACTTGCCCGTATGGGAGCCAGACCAAACCACGGTGTTATGGGATATGGCTGACAACGCGGCCATTAAGGCTATCATCCCAGCTGAGAATTATCAGCCCAAGGAACCCGATGCCAACGAGCAGCGCTTCAGTGTTTACAACGCTCCATGCTTTACGTATAAGATTGGCGAGGCCGGAACAAAAAACCGCAGCTATTCTACTATAGACTATGTGACGTGCAAGAGCAATCTGAAGAACGCCCATAACCACGACCGTCTGGTGTTTAATCTCGGATATATGGGTTCGGTGTCTATGCAGACTCCAACGCTTGTCAAAGGCAAGTATAAGGTTGAGATGACCATCATATATCTCACTTCGCATAACTTCATGCGTCAGCAAACAGACGGTAACGGTGGCTTGTTGAAGTTGGATTTCGACGGCGACAGTAACTATCAGACCTTCGCTTCACCATATACCAAGGTGCCCAGTGCTCTGCCGGGTGTCTACACATCTACGGTATACGATGAGGTAGAGTTTTCGCAAACAGCATCGCATAAGTTCAATATGGTTGTCATGGATCCCGCAGCCAGTTCCAACAGTGGCTTTAGTATCCAGATAGATTGTATCACGTTCACCCCAATAAAGTAATTATGGTTATGAAAGTTAATATGAAGAATGTCTTTAAAATCATGGCCCTGTGCATGGTGGCTTTGCCTTTTGCCGCCTGCTCAGAGCTTGATGATGACGACTATTATAAGAACACATCATCCTCGGTGCAGAACGATGAGATGAAAATTGTTAACATGTCGTCGGAAGAATATATCAAGAGCCGTTCCGACTTGTCTGACATGAACGCGCTTTTTGAGGCTAACAATGTATATAAGACGCTTGACGAAAAGAATCAGGTGAGCACCATCTTGGTGGTTACAAATGATAATTTCAAAAAGCCGGAAGACAAGAAAGCTGATTATGTCACCAAGTCGCATGTATCTGATATAGCTATATCGCCCTCTAATATGCATGATGGTGAGCGCCTGATGATGTGGCATGGCAAATATGTCACGATAGACATTGACTCTCTGGGTCAGCAGGGCTACATAGTTAATCATATCATGTTGAACAATGCTGCTGTAAAAGAGGCCATCAAAACAAATAGTGGTTATGTATATGTTATCTCCGACATGATAACTACCCCCACGTCATTATATGATTACATCAATAATCTTGACGACAACTATTCTATCTTCAAGAATTTGGTGTTGAGCTCTGGTTCGTTCGAGTTTGATAAGAAAAATTCTAAGACCATCGGTGTAAACGATCAGGGCAACACGGTTTACGATTCTGTGTTTGTTTACAAGAACAGTTTCTTTGCTGCCAAGAACTTTGATATGAATTCAGAGTCGCTCACGGCCACGATGCTGTTGTTCTCTAATGACGTAATCAACCAGGCTATGGCCGATGCCAAGGCTCGTCTTGACTCATGGGGATTATACCGTAACCAGGACACGTTGCGCCACTGGATCCTTAAAGCGGCTTTCTTTAATAAGAGATATGCAGCTGATGAGATTCAGACAACTGACACCAACGACCTCAGTAGTATCTACGGTGAGCAATGGCGCACCAACGTTCAGAAGGTGGATGCGCAGAATCCTATACAACTCTCTAATGGTATTGTGTACAAGGTTACCAAACTTCACCTGCCCACCAACCTGCTCATCTATCGTCTGAAGGACTATTTCTATTATTACGAGAATTGCGACGACGCCCAAAAGGCTTCTTATTTCAATGCCATCAACATGGATTTCAAGAGCTGTGACACAGAGGTTGACGCATGGACACCATGGGCCGGCGTATGGCCTTTGCATCAGAACCGCGTGCTGAGATACAACAAGAGTGCGGACATCGCAGATGAGCAAGGATGGGAACTGGACTTTACGCCTATCATGCTCACGGCAGATGGAACCATCAGACCTTATCTGGTTCCGCCTGGTGCTTATAGATTGGCCATGGGCTTTGTGCAGAATGTGGGAATGAGCATAAAGGTTCAGGTGCTCGTAAACGGCACTCCCGTGGCTAAGTCTGGTGACATCTATCTGGGCTCGTCTACAACCTATCACTACGACCGTGGCAACACATTGCCCAACACTTATCCTGAAGGCTATAACGCTTCTTACGTAGCAGAGAAAGGACAGAACAAAAAGGCAGGTAACTATGACACCGATGGCGGTCCTATCCTCAATGAGGTGATTATCCCCGATGTGAAAGGCGATGGCTCTCCTGTACAGATTCAACTCAAGATAACATGTGACAACTGGTCAGGAAAGACAAATATGAAGTTCCACCACTGGTGTATGCGTCCTACAGTAAACAACTATTAATACCGCAATTGCAATGATGAACAACGATATAAAGAAACTACTACTATGCCTGGAGCTGCCTGTAATGCTTGCAAGCAGCACTTGGGCCCAGAATATCAAGGGTAAGGTTTTGTCCTCAGACAATAAACCCGTGGCTGACGCTGTGGTAAGTTGCCCCGGAATGAAATCGGTAAGGACAGACAAAGAAGGTTCCTTCACCCTCAGCAATGTGAAGGATGGAGCTGTTATAAGCATTTGGCATGAGGGCTATTACACCAAAGCCGAATATCTGAAGGGCGTTCCTTCTACGGGTATCACTGTCTATCTCATTGAGAACGACAAGACACGTTACAACGAAACCGTAAACATGCCCAATGGCAATATCAACTCCGATCCCTCTGTAACGGGTGTGCCTACCTTGTCGCGCAAGGACTTCTATAAAGGCTCGCTGTCGTTAGACAATGCGCTGAAAGGCGAAGTCGCAGGCCTCAACGTTATTACAAAGAGCGGTATGACTGGCGAGGGTGCTTATCTTCAAATGCAGGGCGTGAAGAGCTTAATAGCCGACAACTCTCCCTTATTCGTCATCAATGGTATTCCTTATATGCCCGACCAGAACATCAGTCAGATTATAGGTGGTTACAGCCGTTCTGTTTTTCAGGCTCTCAATGGTCAGGATATAAAGAATGTAACCGTGCTGAAAGGTGCGCAGGCCGCTGTATACGGCAGCTTGGGCTCTAACGGAGTGGTGCTTGTCGAGACAGACCAGGCCAGTGCCGTGAGCATGGATACAAAGATTTCTTTCTCCGCCATTGCAGGAATGAACTGGAACTCAAAACGTATACCTTTGCTCAACTCTACACAGTATAAGAGCTATTTGGAGGATATAGGCCTTACCTATTATGATAATATGGAGAAGTTCTTCAACGATTTCTCTTTCCTGTCAGATCCTACAGCCAACAATGCCAACCTATATAAGTTTAATACTGATTGGCAAGATGAGATTTACAGGCATAGTTCAACCATGGATTACCTTTTCAGGGTAGAGGGTGGAGACAATATTGCCAAGTATAACATTTCCTTGGGCTATCTTGGCGACAATGGAACCCTGCGCAACACCAAGACCGATCGTTACAATGCGCAGATCAATGCCAGTGTGTTGGTGAGCAAGAAGTTCGAGATAAGGGCAAACATAAATGCCGCTTATCTCAACGGCAAGTATCAGGAGCAAGGCATGATAGAGCAGACCAACCCCATGTTGGCTGCTTATCGGCGCAGTCCGTTGCTCTCTCCTTATCAGAGCGATTATAATGGCAACCTGATAAGCGACTACTCAACCTACTGGTATGGAGCCATACAGAATGAGGACTTTATGGTATCAAATCCGCTTGCTGTGGTGAATACGTTGAAGGGTAAGAACCGTCAGTACGACATAAACACGAACATACGCTTCATCTATCATCCGCTGCTCAACCTTTCTGTCAATGGCGTTGTGGGTATGTATTATAACTACAACCAGGAGGATGCCTTCGTCCCCGGTATTAACGACAAGGCCATCGTTCCTTTCTTCGACCAATATGGAAAAGCAGAGAACTCTGTTAGGACCGGTACGAACCATACTTTCAATATGTTTTATGCCTTGAATGGCAACTATAATTTGAAGCTCAACGAGGCTCACATCTTTGATTTCAATCTTGGTTGGCAGGCTTTGCAAACGAGCTATGAATATGATGCAGCTTTCGGTCGCAACTCAAATAACGACTTCTATCAGACTATGGGTGACGCTCAGTCATTGGGCAAGTACTTCTCCGGTTATAATAACAAGTGGAATTGGATGGCCTTTAACACTGCGGCTGATTATACATTCGATCATGTTCTCAAGTTGGGCGTGTATGCTACGCTGGATGGTGCGTCATCCATAGGCGATGATGCCACGCGCATGACCCTTTATCCGGCTGCCAATGCTGTGCTTATGGCTAAACAGCTCAAGTTCCTGCGCAATGCCAAGTTCATAAATAAGTTGAACCTATATGCAGGTTACGGACTGTCGGGTAACAGCCGATTCTCTTCAAAGTACGGCAAATACTATTATACTTCGCGTCCTTATCAAACCATTGCGGGCATTATACGTGCCAACGTGCCCAACACGGAGCTGAAGGCAGAACGTGACCATAACCTGAACCTGGGCTTGGAGACCTCGCTTTGGAACAATCGCTTGCAGATTAACTTCGGTTATTATGATGTCAAGGCGCGCAATGTGCTTATGGAGGGTGTTGCCACGTCGGTGCTGGGCACGAGCCCCTATTACAGTAACGATGCCAAGATCAACTCAAACGGTATAGAGCTCTCGCTCAACTTCTCACCCATCTATAACCGAAATTTCAAATGGACGCTGGGCGGAACGCTTACCACACTGAACAATAAGGTGAAGGGCTTGGGCGATCTTAGCCAAAGCATCCTTAAGTTAAGCGATGGCGCTGAGATCATCACCCGTGTGGGCGAGAACCCTTATGCCTTCTATGGTTATCTGACACAAGGCGTCATTGCGACAACCCAGGAGGCTAACCAGCTGGCTTTGAAGAATGGCAGCGGCATAGCTTATCAGGCAGGTGACATGAAGTTTGTAGATCAGAATGGCGATGGATATATCAACGATGCCGATAAGGTAGTGCTGGGGTCTGCAACTCCCGACTATTATGGCAGCTTCTTCAATAGATTTGAGTACAAGCATTTCGCCTTGGACATGACGTTTGTCTATTCGGTAGGCAATGATGCCTATAATGCTGTACGCAGAGTAACCGAGAGTGGCAAGGATTTCTCTAATCAGAGCACTGCCCAGCAGCGCAGATGGATTATGGAAGGCCAAATAACTGACATACCTCGTGTGAACTGGAATGACAATATAGGTAATAATGCAATGAGCGACCGATGGGTGGAGGATGCCTCTTATCTAAAGTTGCGCAACATTACTCTGTCTTACACATGGGACAAGCCCTTGTGGAAGTTCATACAAGGTGGTACGGTATTCGTGACAGGCGAGAACCTTTTCACCATAACAGACTATCTGGGTCTTGATCCTGAATTCTCTTACTCTTATAGCTCAGCTATGCAAGGAGTAGACTATGCCAAGATGGTCAGCCCCCGTTCATTCAAGATTGGTGTCAATCTAAAATTCTAAAATTATCATACACTCATGAAAAAGATATTTTATTCTTTATCCGTTCTAACAACAGCATTCACCCTTGTGATGCTGATGACATCATGCAGCGATTTCTGGAATCCTGAGACAGACGACGAGCTGGAAGGAAAGAAGTATATATCATCTAATACCGAGATGTATACAGGCTTCTTGGGCATCATGACCAAGTTGCAGGCTGTTGGTGATAAGGAAATTTTGCTCACCGACACGCGTGCTGATTTGCTCGAACCGACAGACAACTCATCGTCAGACCTCATTTCTTTATATAATTACGATGCAAATCTTCAAAACAACTCTTATGCCAATCCTGCCGGTTATTATGAGGTAATCATTGCTTGCAACGACTATCTTTCCAAGATGCGCCAGTACAAGAACAAGCCACAGGTAGATGAGGATGTTTACAATAGCCTTATCTCTTCCGTGACACGCATCAAGGTGTGGACTTATAAGACGCTGGGCGAAATATATGGCAAGGCTGTGTGGTTTGATGATCCTATTCAGAAGGTGAGCAGCATCAAGGATTCGGCCAATTATCAGATACTGCCCATGAAGCAGTTGGTAGACAAATGCCTTGATGTGATGGAGAATGGCATAGACGGCATACCCTCCAGCTACAACATCAACTGGATAGCATGGCTCGATCCAGACAACGTCACCAACATTGCCAACAGCTCTTACCGTAAATGGAACTGGATGGTGCCGGCTTATGAGGGTCTCTATGCCGAGCTCAACTTGTGGAAGGGTGCTTATCTGGATGCCGAACATGCTGATGCCAAAACTTATTATCAGAAGGCAGCCGATCTCTTGCTCAAGGCTCTCAACTCATACATCGATCAAGAGAGCTATTCCGGTTCGTCACCTTATTGGTTGCCGTGTGCCACCACACCGGGACACTACAAGTCTTATTGGGACTGGGAACAGCCTTATCAGGCAGAGGCTGTTTCTGCGCTCATCTATGATTATACGAAGAACCAGACCAACTCCTTGCTCGAACATTTCTCTAATGAATATCCCAACAAATATCTGCTGCGTCCTTCAGAAGATGGTATGAAGCATTTCTATGATCCTACCTTTAATCCCGGCGGAGCATCGGGCGATGCTCGCAGCAAGTGCCTCTTCGGTCAGCACAGCGGTCAGAATTACATAGCCAAGTTCAGAATGGTGGGTTCGGCACACCGTGCTAATGCTTATCAGGATGATGTACATATCTATATCTATCGTGCTACACAATATCACATGATGCTTGCCGAGGCTCTTAATCATCTGGATCGTTTCACGGCCCTTAACTGTGTGCTCAACTCCGGAGTTAAGTCAAGCACATTCAAGCAAGACGATCCTGAGTGGCAGGGCTTTACAAGAAACTGGACCAGTGATGCAGAGTGGGGCACACGCAAATATCCGAGCATGGGCATCAGAGGATGTCTCAATCTGAACAATGTAGATATCAAGACCAGCGTGCTGCCTTTGGGCTCAGAGGCTGCTACGGTGCGACACAACGACGAACTCATTCTGAATGAGATTATGATGGAGTTTGCGTGTGAGGGAAAGACCTATCCGGCAATGAACCGTATGGCAGTGCGCTATAACGACAACTCTATTATTGCCGACAGGGTATGTCCCAAGTATGCCACTTCAGGTAAGGAGGGCGCAGTGCGCTCTGCCATTATGAGTGGTGGCAACTGGGTGCCGTATAATTTGAATCTTAAATAACGTATTACTAACAATGGGGTTGGGCAACCTAGGTTGTCCGCTCCGCCTAAAATCAAAAATCTATGAACAAAATTACGTTAACCGCATTGGCATTGCTCATGACAGCCAGTGCATTCGGCCAAGGGCGAAAGACATGGGACTTCCGCAAGGGCTTCAGTAGCTCCACTATCAATGCCTTGCAGGCTGATTTGGAACAGAACAATGGTGCCAACTGGACAGATTACGAGATGAATCAGGGTGAAGGCACAGGTAAGTACTACATCAACACCCACAAAGTGGTCAGTGGCACAGCTGTGACAACGGTGGGAGGTGTTGAGACCCCTATTCCCGAGCTGCAGGGACTTTACTGGGACAAAATCAAGATGAAGGGCCTTATCATAGCCTACAACTTCAGCCAGGCTGAAAACGAAAACAGTCCTACGGGTCTCTATCCTGCTTATAAGAGCTTCGTATGGCTTAACGGCAAGAACTTGTCATTCCACTTCAAAGCTCCACAGAGCGTAAAACTCACCATGGGCATAGAGTCGCATAAGAGCTCGGAAGGCCGCGGCGTGAGTGTAACGGTTGACGGCAAAGCCCTGACGCCTGTGTCTGGTAATGCCAGTTCACCCAAATTCTTGGAGGAATCAGTATTCGACTTGCCTGCCGCAGCTGACGGTACAGACAGCGTTACCGTTTACATCAAGACCAACAACGGTTGCCATATCTCTTACATCATCGTAGGCGAAGGCGACCCGCAGGTGAACATCACAAAGAAGATAGGTTATGTTTACGACTCAAGCGTAAAAGTTGATGGTGCTGACGACCCGGCTGTAGCTTTCCTGGAAGGCGCATCAGACAAGTATTCGCTCACCAAGGTTGACGTTCACAATGCAACGATTACAGCAGACTCACTGGAGCATTTCGATGCCATCGTCATCAGCTCTAACATCCCGGCAAATGGTGCCATCGTGCCTGTGTTGAAGAAAGTGGTTGCTTATGAGCCTATTGTAAACCTTAACACCAAGCTCTACGAAGCATGGGGTTATGGCAGTGAGGTGACAACCACCGACCTCATCGCTACCGTTACCAAACCTACCGACTCTTTCTACAAGACAGCTGAGGAAGCCGGACTGGATCTCTCACAAGGCACGGTGAACATGCTGAATCAAGGAGGTATCACGGGTGTAACGCTCGGACAGTATTTCGCAGATGATGATACCCTTGCTACCGTAACGGGTGGCGTGGCTATTCATAAGCACAATCCGATGCGCAATGCCTATATCCTATTGCCTTATTCACAGACCGACCTCTCGAACGCCAACCAGGACAACCTTTCTATTCTCTTGCCTGCCGCTGTTGATAATGTTGCAGCAACCAAGTCTGACATCACCAAGACCATGACACCAAAGATCAGTCAGGTATATGGCAACTTGCAAACCACTGTTAGCATTGCTTCTCAGAAAGGTTCTGACATTTATTACACGGTAGACGGCACCGACCCAACAGAGCAGAGCACCAAGTATACTGAGCCTTTCGTACTTACCAGCCCTGCTACTGTAAAGGCCATCGCCTTCCACGACGGCTATCTGCTGAGTGACATCGCTACGGCAACTATTGACATCAAGAGCCAGGCACAGAAGCCAACCATCACTCTGAATGAGGAAGATGGCAAGACAACCGTTACGCTTGCTCAGGCTGACGGCGTAAACATCTACTACAACTTCACGGGCAGCAGCAAGCAGGCTGAGTCTCAGCAGTACACAGCTCCTATCGAGATGACACGCCCCGGAACCATCAGCGCATTTGCAATTGGTGGTGAGTTCATCCAGAGCGAGCTTGCTTCTGAAATGGTAAACATCAAGGGCGTTACCTTCGCAAACAACCGCGACAGCATTTATACACACTTCGATGCCAACAAGGCTGACTGGATGGCTGGTGAATCTAAGGCTAGGTATCTCTTCACTTGGGGTAAGTCGGCTCAATCACAGTATTCTGATCCTACCGACCCAGCAAGTGCATTGGTTGATTATGAGGTGGTAGTTGGTGAGAATGGACAGGCTGACTGGCAGATCATGTCACGCGGACAGGTAGTTACCATGGAGTTTACATCATTCACCAACAACGTTGGCGACGGTAATGGCTATAACCCCGAGACCGTGTTCGACGCTATGCCACAGGCTGACTCTATCAAGATAACCTCTGGCGATGCTACTCTTGGAGCCAAGGTTTCAGGCGAACCTTACAACGCTGTTATCCGTAGTGTGAATAAGGTTCAGGGTCCGTTTGATGTTGTAAGCTATGTAGCAAACGGCAACACATCAGAAGAGAAGCTCGTTATTGAGGTATCTGCCGACGGCAATACCTGGACTCAGTTGGGTGATACCCTTAAGAACAATCAGGAGCGTCGCCTCTATCGTCGTTATGCACGTAGCTACGAGGGCACTGATCAGGTTTATGTACGCCTCGCTCATGTTGCAGGTGCAACCAAGGCTATGGTATCCGACATCTACGTATTGGGTCATGCCAACGTTCTTACAGGCATAGCCAACGTCAACAGCGATAAGAGTGAAACTAAGATTGTGGCTGTTTACTCTGTCAATGGTGCTCGCCTGGCCACACTGCAGAGAGGCATCAACATTGTGAAGTATAGCAATGGCGTTGTCAAGAAGCTCATTCTTAGATAGCGAAATAGGCATTATTACCCTGTAAAAAGCATGTTCTGTCGGCCTAAAAAGCACGCTTTTGCAAAGCAAGGTATAACCAGCTATGTATGAGCTGTTTATGTCGGACCCTCAGAACATGTCATTCAGCCTCTCCCACACTCCCTTTTGTGGGAGAGGCTTGTCTTTTTTTTATTCTGCTTAAAAACCTATTATAGATGGATAATAAGAAATTAGCGGCAACGGCCATGCTCGCCTTTCTCACCACAACGGCAGGCGCACAGCAACTGGCTTTCCCCGGTGCGCAAGGGTGGGGCAGGTTTGCCAAGGGTGGCAGATATGGCACAGTGTATCATGTCACCAATCTCAATGATAAGGGTGAGGGCTCTCTTCGCGATGCCGTGTCTAAGCCCAACCGCATCGTTGTGTTTGATGTGTCGGGAGTAATCAATATCACCGACCGCATCGTGTTCTCCAAAAACCTTTATGTGGCCGGTCAGACAGCTCCGGGCGAAGGTGTTACCGTCTACGGTAATGGCGTGAGCTTCTCAGACGCGAGCAACATTATCGTGCGTTACATACGTTTTCGTATGGGTGTGAAGGGGTCGTCTGGTAAAGACTGCGCCGGCGTGGCCAACGGAACAGATATGATATTCGATCACTGCTCCTTCTCATGGGGACTTGACGAAACATTCTCCATCAATGCCAACATGGCTGCCAACGGCCCTCACAACATCACTATCATGAATTCTATCATGGGTCAGGGCTTGCTCACCCATTCGGCCGGTGGATTGATGCAGGGCGACTCTCTGTCGCTCTATCGTAATTTTTATTGCGACAACGGTACTCGAAACAATAAGGTGAAGGGCACCAATCAGTTTGTTAATAACGTGATATATAACTGGAAGAACGGCGGCTATCTGATGGGCGGAGACTCACAAGGCTCTTCTTATGTAAATGTTACGGGCAATCTCTTCATCAATGGTCCGGCTTCACCACATGCTCCCGCCATATCCAGCGGCAATGCCGATTTTCATATCTATGCTTATGACAACTTGCAGGATAAAGGGTGCGATGGTGTATATAACCCCTCTCTGATACCTCATAGCGAATATGGTGGTGGGCCTACCTTTGCCGATGAGCCCTTTGCCTATCCTGCCTTAGAGGCTGTGAGTGCCACTACGCTGATAGATAATCTGCTGCCTGATGTAGGCGCGTCATTGCCTTACCGTGACATGGTGGATGCTTATATGGTGCATGAGTGCAAGAGCTATGGCAAGGAAGGGGCGTTAATAAGCAACGAGAGTCAGCTGCCCGTCGGCATACCCTCGTCTTGGAGCACTGTCAACTTCCAGAAACCAGATGATACGGATGGCGACGGAATGCCTGATGATTGGGAGAAAGCCAACGGCACCAACCCTAATGTTGACGATGCTATGACGATTGCTGCCAACGGTTATGCCAACATAGAGAATTATATCAACAGCCTTTCAAAAGACAACCGTCCCTTGTTCCTGCGCGCTCCTCAATTGGTGAAGCAGACCGCCGGCACGGAGACATCCGTAACCTTGGACTGGTATGATTTTACCGAAGGTGAGGATGGATTTGCCCTGGAAGTGTTGCAAGACGGAGCGTTTAAGCAAGTGGCACGCATACCGGCCAATAGCGAGACATACACATTGAGTGGATTGGCTAGCGGAACCAAGTATAAGATGCGAATGCGTGCCTATAAGGGCGATGCTTTCTCGGCTTATACCGATACGCTGAACGTAAAGACGCAGCCACTGAAAGTAGAGATGGTGGATGTGGATAACTTTGAGCCGGATGTTGTTTGGAACGGTGATGCAAGCGGCGAATGGAATACCACGGCAAAGCAATGGGCCGACGGCAAGACTTATAAGGACAACGACAAGGTGCTCTTCGCTCCTGAAAAGGAGACCACGGTGAGCCTCACTCAAAGCCTCTCGCCTGCTTCTGTCGTGGTGAACGGTAAGGGCAAGCTCGCGTTCACTGACGCTTCCGGATGTTTGACGGGCAATGGCTCGGTCAACAAGGCCGGTTCCGGTGAATTGGTGATGGCAGCTGATACCAATAAATATGCCGGTGCCACCGTGCTGCATGGTGGTAAGTTCACGTTCAGTCATATTGCCGACGGTGGCATGCCCAGCTCTTTGGGTGCTTCGCTCGAATATGCCCAAAACTGGATATGGGATGGTGGAACGTGGAATTACACGGGTAAGTCGGCATCTACCAATCGCAATGCCACTGTGTATAATGACACGCGGTTTGATATAGCCGATGGCGCCACGCTCTCCTTTCGTGGAAACATTACCGGCGAAGGGGGTGTAACACTGGGTGGCGGTGGTACGCTCAAACCGGCATCTGCCGATTTCTTCGCCTTCAGCGGACCGCTCACGTTAACTGATAGCGTTACGCTCCAACTCGATTATCTTCCCGGACTGACCGATAAGAGTGTCACCTTGGGCAAGGACGGAAATGTAGTTGAGAAGTTAATCCTGAAGGGCGGACGGCTCTATACAAAGGATAATAAGAATCATTACTGCACCTATCACTTCCCCGTCGAGGTACAGCCAACCGACGACGACCGTCCTTCGGTGTTCTATCCGTCGGCGGCCAATTCGTATATCAACTTGGAGGTGAGCGGTAAGGGCACGCTCGAATATCAGATACCTTATGTGCGTGAATATATCAAAGGCAACTGGAGTAAGTTCTATGGTCGTTTGATAGCCAAGGGCATGGGCTCTACTTCCGATGGCTCTCAGCTCTTGCTCAACAGTGGCTTCACAGGCTTCCCCAACAACGCTGTGACGTTGAAGGGCAATACTCGTGTGGTGCTGTGGAACCCTAATGGCGCAAAGGTTAAGATAGGTGGCTTGAGTGGTGATAAAGGAACCTATCTGAGCGGTGTTACCAAGAGCACCGACAATGCCAAGATAACATGGATTGTAGGTAGTGCCAATACAGACGAGGTGTTCAATGGTGCCATCGACGAACAGTGCTCTGCCAGAGGCCATTATGCCCAAACATCTATTGAGAAGGTGGGTACGGGCGACTGGACGCTTAACGGCAATTGCTCGTATAGTGGCACAACCTTGGTGAGTGGCGGCAGACTCATCGTAAATGGCATCAATACGGGTCATCAAGGCTCACACACCACAAAGGGCAAGTTCACCGTGAGCGAGGATGGCACGTTGGCCGGTAAAGGCTCTATTTCAGCTCCTGTAGCCATCAACGGCACGCTGGAGGTTACCCTTACGGGCAATAACAGCAACATGACGGTTGTCACACCATCATTCAGCGGAGCTGTGAACATAGAGAATGCGGTGCTTAATCTAGACATCGATGACTATGAGGGCACCTTCAAGAGTGGTATGCAAATCAAGGTGCTCAACTCTGTGCAGCAAGCCACCGGCAGCGGATTTACTACCATCTATCCCGAAGTGCCGGCTAGAGGGCTCGTTTGGGACACGTCGCGCCTTCTCACTGAGGGCATACTTGCTGTGGCCGACCCCACAAGGGTAAGCAATATACTGGCAGGCAGTGAGACCGGCAACCAACCCCTCTATGACTTCTCGGGCAGAAGGGTGGATCATCCCAATGGCCCATACATACGCAACGGCAAGAAATATATGAAGTAAATCACTCCGTTGCATCTCTGTTATAACAGCCGGCAAGGTTACATGAGCCCTCACCCATGTTTGCCTTGCCGGCTTGTTGTCATCAACCCCACAAAACGCTTTTTTCTTTTTTTGCAGTTATCGCCTCGTGAATTATTTGGTTGTAACGCTAAAATTGGGTAACTTTGCACGATATATTGCATTAGGCATAAATAATAACGACATAAACAGATGATGACAGCAAATGAAA
>DLDC01000216.1:22610-22822 GCA_002480935.1 Prevotella sp. UBA7782
AAGGATGACCCCACACTGATGTTTACTAATGCCGGTATGAATCAATGGAAAGATATCATACTGGGTGCTAAAGATCCGGAGCCAAGGCGCCGCACAGACTCTCAGAAATGTCTCAGAGTGAGCGGCAAGCATAACGACTTGGAGGAGGTGGGTCACGACACCTACCATCACACCATGTTCGAAATGCTTGGCAACTGGAGCTTTGGCGACTA
>DLDC01000005.1:0-267 GCA_002480935.1 Prevotella sp. UBA7782
GAGGCGTAGGTGGCTGTCTTCATGCCAAAGAAGCCCGCCAAGCCGCTGAAGAAGCCTCCTGTGAGGAAGGCAAAGGGCACCCACGGGTTCTGAACATGAAACACATAAGCCATGATGGCGAAGATGATGACCAGGCAAACGAATACTTCGCCCACCACCTTATACTGCTGTTTGAGATAGGCCATAGCGCCTTTGCGCACGTGGCCGGCTATCTCTCTCATGCGTGGTGTGCCCTCATCGGCCCGCATCATACTCTTAAAGAAAACC
>DLDC01000005.1:293-14597 GCA_002480935.1 Prevotella sp. UBA7782
GATGGACTCAAAGAATTAGTTGTTTGTTTCAGTAGCAAAGTTAGATAATAATATAATAAGTTGCAAGTGGTATTAGTGTTTTTTAATCTCCTTTTGTACTTAAAGACCATTTTGCCTGGCGAATTGAAAATGGCTTAACATAAAAAAACAAGAGAGCAGGGGCAATGTCTGCCCTCGCCCTCTTGCGGTATTTGTTTTGAGATAAGGATTCTACTCGTTGCTGAAACCGTAGCCATTGAGGAATCCGCCCGTGGTAAGCACGTTAGGAGTGAACGGCCATAGGTAGATAGGAGCATGTACATAGTCGTAATCATAGAACTCATACTTATAGTATTCGTCGGCATTGTTTACGATATCTTTACCCCAGTTAACCTTCTTGTAACCGTCTGCCTCAAGCTCTTTTGCCTCTTCTCCGTTCGGATCGATATAGCTGAAGAGACCTTTGATGGCCAAGTTGGTCTTGTAGTTGTTCTTGTAATTGCAGCCTTCAGACTCCCAGTCGTCACGCTGTCCGCGCCATCCGGGGTAGAGCACAGGGTCGTTCTCCTTGCCGGCAGGGGTCTCGGTGGTGAGGCGGTAGCCGTATTCGCTCTTGGCATCCACCGACTTTGTGAAGATATAATCGGATATAACGTTGCCGTTGGCGAACTTAAAGTAGCCCTTAGTCTTCAGTCCTTCGATCATTTCATTGGTCAGATCCTTCAGCGCTTTCACCTTTTTGTTGAGCAGGCCGGTGCGTATGAGGGTCCAGCGACGGTCACCCTCGCCNNTCGCCGGCAAACTCAAAGCCACGCTCGTCTATAATGGCCTCATAGAGCGAACCTTCCTTCTGAATGAAAGCGTCGGTGTTGGCCTTTGCGGCTGAGCCGAAGGCTCTGTCGCGTATCAACTCAAGATATTTCTTGGCCTCACCCTCGTCACCTGTCACGGCGCAAGCTTCTGCATAGCCCAGATAAATCTCAGAAAGACGCATGTAAGGACCGTTTACGCCAGAGCGGCGTTGGCCTTTATAAACTGTGCCAAGGCGGTTCTCGTCCCACTTGTTGCAGCTCAGGCCGCCACCATTTGACTTAGAGTTGGGCACGAAAGGTATGAGCTTCTCGTAGCCCTTGCCGTCGCTGCCGGTGCAAGTGATGGCTACATCACGGCGTTTGTCGTTAGGATCGAACATGCCATAGTAGAAAGCGGGGTTGATTCGGCCCTGTCCGTAGTCCTTGCAAGGGTAGCTGTTGGTTGAACCACCGTTAGACGGGCGTCCCAAAGCATAGGTACGTGTGTCGCTGTCTATGCCCTGTTGCTCAGGATATTCGTATATTGACTCGTCGGCATAGCCGTTGTCGTCGTCCATCATCTGCTGGAAGAAGTACTGATAAGGGTTATCAAACATCTGTCCTGCCTTCGTTTTTGCACGTGGATCGGTGGCATGGAACACGGCAGTACCGGGTTCGTCGATGGCCTTCTTGAAGTAAGTCTTAGCCAACTCTATATATTTCTTCCAGTCGCTTCGACGGCCGTAGGTGGCACCATTGTTGTCATGGAAGCCTGGGAAACGCTCTATGCTGACCTGCTGACCCTCACCGTTCATCGGGGTTATGTCGTTGCGGCGTGTCTGGTAGCCGCCTGCTTCAAGGGCGATACGTCCAATCAGTCCGTCTACATAGGTCTTGGAGAAGTAGTTCTTTGCCGTAGAGGCGAAGTCAGGAGCCTTTCCCAAAGGGTACATCAGAGGTTCTACCTTCTGCAATTCGGCCAGAATGACATCGTAGATGGAGTCGCGAGAGGCCAATCCTTGCGATGCCTTGCCGAATTCATTTTGGAATGGCACGTCGCCAAAGTACTTAATAAGTTCTCTATAGGCTGTTGCGCGCATGGCAACTGCCTCTCCGTAGAGCTGGCTCATGGCTGTTGGAGCAGTTTGCTTCATCATGGCTGCATAGCCACTCGACTTCTCTATGGCCGTAGCCACGGCATTGGCCTTGCCTATGAGTGAGTATAGGTAAGCATAACTGCCTGAGTCTCCTTCCTTCATATATGACAGAAGGCCGTAGCTACCTGCGTAAGTTCCGTTCTGATAGAACGTTTCCGGATAGTGCCTGCCGGGCTGGTTGGAGAACTTCTCGGGGTGACGCATGATGTCAGAGCCTGCTATGTCAGACGCATAAAACAGTCCGTCACCGAACACGTGTGAGCCTGCTGTCTGTCTCCACTGCTCGTAAACGCCGTCCATGGCAGCGCGTGCGGTTACCGTATTGGAGAAGACAAAGTCGCCATCGACAACAGACTTAGACCCTGTGTCAAGGTAGTCGCTGCATGAACCCAAGCCTAAGAGTCCTGCCGCACATACCGATAATAATATATACTTTTTCATATTACGTTTGCTTTGTTTTAGAATGTTACATTAAGTCCGAACGTATAGGCGCGTGAGCGCGGGTATGACTGATAGTCATAGTTAGGCGTTGGGAAGCTGCCTGATGATTGCGGAGCTGTGTTAACCGATGGGTCTAGGCCGCTATAGCCTGCTATGGTGAAGAGGTTAGAGCCTGTGAAGTAGATGCGCAGGTTGGATATGCCTACCTTCTTGGTCCAAATCTTAGGCAGGGTGTAGCCTAGTGTGAGCGTTTGCAGGCGCAGGTATGAGGCACCCTCGATGAAGTCGGAATTTACAAGTCCGTACTCGCAGTAAGCCAAAGGATATTTTGCGTTGGCGTTAAGCATGTCTAGTTCGTCGGGAGTAGTTACCGCAACGAGGTCGCCGTCGCTGTTAACGTCGTATATTTTGTAGGTCTGAGCCACCTCAGCAAGGCGGTTGGCACCCAGCATATTATCCTTATTGCCCATCATGTCGTGCATAACGTTGGCGTTATAGATATGTCCTCCGAGCTGGTAAACGAAGCCCATGGAGAAGTCGATGGCCTTATAGTTGCCGGCAATGTTGAAGCCACCGGTGTGCATGGCCTGTGTCTCAGCGAGCTCGGTGGCATCTTTTGAGTCTATGACACCATCCTCGTTTACATCCTTAAATTTCACCATTCCCGGGAAAGCAGTCTGTCCGCTGGCCAGTTTGAAGTTACTTCCGCCGGCGTAGTTAACGATTTCCTTAGTGTCGGGAACGCCTTGTTTCAGCGTCCAAACACCATTTTCATAGTTGAAGTCGCTGGTCTTATAGTAGCCGTCAGACTTGAAACCTTGGATAAGGCCCACGGGGCTGCCCTCGCGGATGATGTAGTCATAGTATGGCTTGCGCATGGTTGAGCCCCAGCCTGTGGCAACATCGGTGTTCACACCGTCGGTGAGGTCGTCTACGTTGTTGCGGTTGTAGTTGTAAGTGAGGCCGAAGCGCAGGTTGAAGTTCTTGCTCTGCACGGCAAAGTAGTTCAATGACAGCTCTACACCCTTGTTGGATGTCTTGCCTACATTCTGATATTGATAGCTGTAACCGGTCGATGGGTCAACTGGAACCTTCATGAGCAGGTCGCTCGTAGTATTCCAGTAGCCTTCGATAGAGCCGTTGAGCTTACCGTTCCAAAGTCCGAAGTCGATACCCAAGTTGCGTGATGTGGTGGTCTCCCACTTCAGATCGGGGTTTGGCATCATGTCACCTGGCACATAGATGGTCTTCACAACACCGTCTATGGTCTTCGACTTGGTGGTCCAAGTTTCCTTCCACAGCGACGGGTCGATGTTGTCGGCACCTGATGTACCGATAGAAAGGCGGAGTTTCAAGTTGCTCAACCAGTCTTTGGTACCGGCCATAAAGGGCTCGTCAGAGATGCGCCATGCAGCGGCAAATGCCGGGAAGTAGCCCCAGTGATGGTTGGTGGCGAACTTTGAAGAGCCGTCGGCGCGCATCGTAGCCGTGAACAAATAGCGGCTCAGAAGCGAGTAGTTGATACGTCCGAACCATGATTCGGTATGTGTAGGTGTGCCGATAGTGTTGTTGAACTCGTCCTTTCCAAGTGACTTGTCGGTGTTGCGCATGTTGGCGAAGGCGTAGCTCATATCCCACTCTGATGGGTAGCCGGAGCCGTAGATAATGCTGCTATTGCTCTTAGAAGCCAACACCTCGTTGCCGGCCATCACATCCAGCTTGTTGGCCTTACCCAGTCCGGGTATCTGATAGTTCACGGTTGTGGTCCAACGCACGTTGTAGCCGTTGCCCTTGGTGAGCTTTGCCGTGGAGTAAGTGTTCTCCAGTCCGGCGTCCCAGCCGTCGGTTTCGCTCCAATTGCGGGCAAGTGTAAGTTCTGTTCTGCCCACGAGACCCTTGATGGGCGTCCAGGTCAAGCCAGCGTTGGCACGTATGCGGTAGTGGTTTACCACCTTGTCGTAGTTGTTGATCAATGCCACTGGGTTTAGGGCCTCCTCAACATAGTTGCTGCCCTGGCCGAAGTCGGCGGGGTCGGGGTTCTCTCCCAGCGGATTGTCTATAGGCTTGTAGCTGTAAACAGACGTGGCGTAGCCGAATCTATCGCCGCGGAAGCGAGTCTCTGAATAGCGCAGGTCGAGGTCGAGTTTCAGCTTGCTGTTCAGGTCTTGTGTGAACTTGAAATTGCCGCTCCATCTTCTGAAGCCTGTGTTCAGGCGCGCGCCGTTGTCGTTCATGTAGTTTACGCTGGCATAATAAGTGTTGTGCTCAGAGCCACCCGAAACGCTCAGGTCGTGGTTCCATGCGTGTGAGCTCTTCAAGATGTCGTTCATCCAGTTGTGAACACCCATGTTCTTATAGTCGTTGAGGTGGTTGCCATACTTCGAACCGAGGCCGAAATACTTGGCCACACCATCACCGTAGCTGGAGCCGTAGGCCGTGGCATACTCCCATGTCCACAGCACATAGTCGTAAGCATCCATAACATCGAGGTTGTCGGGCTTCTCCTTGGCCTGATAATACATGTTGTACCTCACTGTGGCTTTGCCCTTCGAACCCGACTTTGTGGTGATGAGGATAACGCCATTGGCACCGCGCGCACCGTAGATGGCCGTTGATGCGGCGTCTTTGAGCACGTCGATGCTCTTGATGTTGTCGGCGGGAATGTCGTCGATGCTGCTCACCTGAATACCGTCTACTACGTATAGAGGCTCGTTGCTCTGCGTAATAGAGCCACCTCCACGCACGCGGATGTTGACGGTTGCGCCCGGACGGCCATCCTGAGAGATGACGTTAACGCCCGGCAGCTGGCCTTGCAGGGCCTCGGCCACGTTGGCCACAGGGTTCTTTTCCAGCTGGTCGCCGGTTACGGAAGCCACGGCTCCTGTCAGGTCGCGGCGCTTCATGGTGCCGTAACCAATGACAACCACCTCGTCGAGCGACTTGTCTGACGACTTCATGGTGAGGTCGATTCTCTTTCTGTTGCCCACTGCAATCTCCTGATCTTGGTAACCAATGTAAGATACCTTGATTTTCTGGTTAGGCTTTGCATTGGGGATGGTGTAGTTACCATCAATATCGGTCACTGCCACAGGCTTGCCGTCTAACATGATGGTCACGCCGATGAGGGGGTCACCTGTAGCATCTTTCACTGTGCCTGATATGCCTTGGGCATAAACGCCTGTGCACGATAGACCCAGTATTAACGCTAATGTAGCTTTTCTAAATCTTTTTTGCATGATGACTTGATTTAGGTGTATAATTAATAAAATTAGTTGCAGTTTGTCATTACATCTTTATTTGTATTAGGCAAAGTTAGTCTATCATTTTGAGATATGCAAGCAATATTTTCTTATTTCTTTATTTGTTTACAAAAATTAACTAAGTTGTATATTACAAGTTCTCTTTGCTTAACGTCAAAAAGGCTTTTTATGTAGTTATGATTAGCTTTTCTATTGGTTTAAAGTGCCGGTTTGGTGGTCTGAATGTTAGTTGACTGATGCGCCGGAAGGCGTAGTGTTATAATCTTTTCAGGTCTTGTAAAAGACAGTATGGGTGGGGGCTAGTTTCAAAAGTGGCCTTTTGGCATTGCGAAAGTGCCTGTTTTGTGTTGTAAAAGTGCCTATTTTGATGTACAAGAAAGGCATTCTTGAAAAACAAAAAAAGGAGGAGCGGCTCGCTGGCTGTTCCTCCCTCTTTATAAACTAATTGTAAGACTAATTGTTGACTGACCCGCTGACAATATCAAGCAGCTCGTTTGTAATGGCTTGCTGCCTGCTCTTGTTATATTGCAAGTTGAGATCCTTGAGCAGTTCGTCGGCATTGTCGGTAGCCGTTTGCATGGCAACCATTCTTGCGGCGTGCTCAGAGGCAACGCTGTCTAGCAGGGCTGTATACACTTTAAGGTGCAGTTCCTTAGGTATAAGCTCGCGTAGCACGGTTTCAAGGTCGGGCTCTACAATGAAGTCGTCGTTGAGTGGTTTGGCCTCAAGCCGCTTCTTTTCCTCAGCCTCGCGGCGTTTCTTCAGATAGTCTTGTGCCTTCTTCGTTGCGATGTTGGATGTAAGGTCGCGGTCGTTGTCGGTTCCTATCTCCGTAGTCACATCAAAAGGCAGGAATACTCGGCGTTGCAGAATTTGCGAACCGGCGCTCTTGAAGTGGTGGTATATCATCTCCACCTTATCTACCTCGCCTTTAAGCCACTTTTGCCCCACCTCGATAGCTATCTTCCGGCATCCCTCAGAGTTAGGCTTATCGGCCAAGCTGGTGAAGTCGCCGGCGCTTTGCAATGCCAGCTTATCTACTTTCTCGGCCACTTTCCGTCCGATGGGGTAGATGAGAATGTCAGAATCTGTGAGTCCTTGTGCGTGATATTCTTCAATAGCCTGCAACATGAGTTTGATGACATTGGCATTGAAGCCTCCGCACAACGAGCTGTTGGATGCGTAAACAAGCAAAGCCACCTTCTTGACGGGGCGTGCCACCTCATAAGGAGTCTCGCTTTCGGGCGACGAGGCCAGGAAAGTGAGGAGGATATGCTCCAATAACGTTTCGTAAGGGAGCATATTCTCTATTGCTGTTTGGGCATGATGCAACTTCGAGGAAGCCACCATCTTCATGGCACTCGTTATCTTACGGGTGCTGTTAACGCTGGCTATTCGTGTTTTTATTTCTTTTAAAGATGGCATAAGCTTCTATCTACATTATTTATATTGACCGGATATGTTGGCAATAACTTCCTTGATGGTCTTTGTGGCATCGTCGGTTATCTTGCCTGAAGCCAGTGTGTCGAGCACATCCTTGTGAGATGACCTCATAGAATCGAGGAACTGGTTCTGCGCCTCGCGCACTTTGTCTACCGGAACATCATGCAGCAAACCGTGAACGCCGCAATATAGTATGGCTATTTGCTCGCCTACAGGCATTGGGCTGTACTGTGGCTGGATGAGTAACTCATTGTTTTTGCGGCCACGGTCGAGCGTCATGGCTGTAACGGCGTCCATATCGCTTGAGAACTTGGAGAATGCTTCCAGCTCACGATACTGTGCCATGTCTATCTTGAGGGTACCTGCCACCTTCTTCATACTCTTTATTTGGGCCGAACCACCTACACGGCTCACCGAGATACCCACGTTAATGGCGGGGCGGAAGCCTTGGTTGAAGAGGTCGGTTTCAAGATATATCTGTCCGTCGGTAATGGAGATGACGTTGGTAGGTATGTAAGCCGACACGTCGCCTGCCTGTGTCTCGATGATAGGCAAGGCAGTGAGCGAGCCTCCACCCTTTACATGTCCCTTCATACATTCGGGCAGATCGTTCATCTGCTCGGCCACTTCCTGCTGGTCGTTGATGCGCGCCGCACGCTCAAGCAGACGGCTGTGCAGATAGAACACATCGCCTGGATAGGCCTCACGGCCAGAAGGACGACGCAAGATAAGTGATACCTCACGGTAGGCCACGGCTTGCTTTGACAAGTCGTCGTACACCACAAGGGCAGAGAGGCCTCTGTCGCGGAAGTATTCGCCTATGGCTGCGCCGGCAAACGGTGCATAATATTGCATGGCAGCAGGGTCGGCGGCCGTTGCACTCACCACAATGGTGTAGGGCATAGCGCCGTGCTCCTTGAGTGTTTGCACGAGTGCGGCAACGGTAGATGCCTTTTGTCCGATTGCCACATAGATGCAGTAAACGGGCTTTCCGGCCTCAAAGAGGCTCTTCTGATTGATGATGGTATCAACAGCAATGGCCGTCTTACCTGTCTGTCGGTCGCCGATGATGAGCTCACGCTGGCCTCTGCCGATAGGAATCATGGAGTCTACTGCCTTCAAACCAGTCTGCAGTGGCTCTTTCACGGGCTGTCTGTAGATCACTCCGGGTGCCTTTCTGTCTAGTGGCATCTCGAAACTGTCTGACAGGTCGATGTCGCCCTTGCCGTCGATAGGCCTTCCCAGCGGGTCGATAACGCGTCCCAAGAAGTTGTCATTGACGCGTATGGAAGCGATACGGTGCGTACGCTTCACTTTCTGTCCTTCTTTGATGCCCACTGTAGCGCCAAGAAGCACGCAGCCCACATTGTCTTCCTCCAAGTTCATCACGATGGCCATGGTGCCGTTTTCGAACTCCAGCAACTCGTTGGCCTCAGCATTGCGCAGTCCGTATATACGGGCTACGCCGTCGCCTACGGTGAGAACCGTTCCCACCTCGTCGAACTGTTCCTCAGAGTTGATGCCTTCGAGCTCTTTCAGCAGCACTTCCGACACTTCACTTGGTTTTATTTTCTCAGACATATTTTACTTTTTAATTTTTTAGTTCATTAAGGATTGTGTTCAGTTTTGTCTTCACACTTGCATCCATTCTGTAGGTGTCATACTCTAAGATGAACCCTCCGATGATCGAAGGATCAACTTGTGTGTTGAACTCTACAGTGCCATGAGTCTTTGCTTCCACCATCTGCTTCATCTTGTCTTCAGTTTTCTGCGACACTTTAGTAGCGGTGGTAAGCGTTCCTTGAATGATATTCTTCTGTCTCCGGTATAGGGTAATGTATGATGCCGCCATAAACTGCAGGGCATTTCCCCTATCTTTATGCAGAACAATAGCAATAAACTTGCGTGTCAGTTCTGATACCTCTCCTCCACAAGCCTGTGCGAGCAGCTGCTCTTTTGTGGCGTTTTGGAGAATGGGGTTGTCTATTGTGAAGCGCAGTTGAGGCACTTCAAGGTAGCTTTGAGAGAGCGTTTGCATCTCCTTGTATACCTTATCCTCAAGCTTTTGCTCATCCGCACATTTAAGAAGTGCACGGGCATAGCGAACCGAAATTACTCCTAAATCCATATAAACTGTTAGTTACTTTGTTCTGTATTCTTAGAAGAATAATCGTCCAACAAACGATTTATCATATCCATCTGCTTGTCATCAGATGACAAATTGCTCTTGAGTATCTTTTCTGCAATATGCACGCTCAGCACAGCCACCTGGTTTCTAATCTCCCTGATGGCGTTTTGCTTCTCGCCCTCTATCTGCGCTCTTGCGTCAGAAAGCAGGCGGGCGCCCTCCTCGCGAGCCTTGTCTTGTGCCTGTTCTATGATTTTGTCACGTGTGGAAGAGGCTTCCTTGAGTATGGCAGCCTGCTTCTCGCGTGCTTCAAGCAAAATGNNTGGATTCACCCTCTTTTTGTATGTTGGCAAGCCGCTCGTTGGCCTCTTGAGCCTTGCGAAGGCTGTTGTCGATGTAGGTCTTACGGTCGTCCACCATCTTGATGATAACGGGGAAGCCCCATTTAAGCAAGATGAGGAAGACGATGATGAACACCACCGACATCCAAAAGAGTAGGCCTGTTGAAGGAATTAACAAATCCATAAGCTGTTACTTATTTGTTGATAACGCTCAGCCCTGCCCCTTTTGGAACAGGACTTTGATTGCTTGATGTTACATAACGATGGCAAGAATGGCGATGATGACGGCGAAGAATGCCACACCCTCAACCAAAGCTGCCGCGATAATCATTGATGAACGCAGGTCGCTCATCTTCTCCGGCTGTCTTGCCATGGCGTCCATGGCCTGTCCACCGATTCTACCAATACCGATACCTGCGCCTATGGCAGCTAAACCTGCGCCTACTGCAGCGCCCAACTTTGCAAGAGCAACATCTGCTAATAATAATGATAACATAGTACTTAATTTTTAATTGTTTATTATTTTAGTTCTTTATTCGCGTTTGGTACACCCACCTCGCTATGCCTCATGGGCATGGACGTGAGCTAAAGAGATGAACACTGCGCTCAGCATGGTGAAAACCAATGCCTGAATGTAGCTTACCAGTATCTCCAACAGCATCATGAAGACGCTCATGGCCACGCTCACCACGGTCATGCTTGAGCCTGCCAGCACGTTGGCCAGCACGTTGTCGGCTATTCCGAACATGATGAATATGATGGCGGCGAATGACAATGCGATGGCATGACCGGCCATCATGTTGGCAAAGAGTCGGATGATCAGGGCCAGAGGCTTGGTGAATATGCCGAAGAGCTCAATGAAAGGCATGAGCGGCACGGGCACTTTCAGCCACATAGGTACATCTGGCCAGAAGATGTCTTTCCAGTATTCCTTCGTTCCGGTGAAGTTTGTGATGAGGAAAGTCGTCACACCCAGGAAGCACGTGCAGGCAATATTGCCAGTCAGGTTGCCGCCGCCGGGAGGGAAAGGAACGATACCCATGATGTTGGCAGTGAAGATAAAGAAGAAGCAAGTGAGCAGCCATGGGGCATATTTAGGTGCCTCATCGCCCATGCAAGCCTTTATCACCTCGTTGTAAATGTTCATAATGAACATGTGCATCAGGCCAGTGAAGCCTTTCGGAGCAGGGTCATCTATCTTGTGTTTGCTGCACCAGCGGGCCGGAATAAGCACGCAGAGCAGAAGCAAGATGGCATCTATGAAGAGCACGCAAGTGGTCTTTGTGATGGATATGTCGAAGGGAGTGACCTCCTGTCCGTTCACTTTTTCCACTATCTTATTAGGATTTTGCTTAGCGTCGGCGTTCTTTATGACCAGGTTGTATGGCCCCGGTCTGTCTCCGTTAGCGTCGGGTTCCTCAGAGAAAGCGGCGCTGCTGAAGATATGCCAACCCGTAGAGCTCTTCACGATAACGGGAAGATGGATGACGGCATTGCCCGAGATGTGCCAGTCGTATGAGTCTTTGATATGTCCCCACAAAATGCTCTTAACGTCTACCGACTGCTTTTTAGAGAAGTCGTGTGCACTCATTGGCGCCGCGGCAAGCATCATCAGCAGCACGAAAAGCAATTGCTTGATGTATTTCATACCATTGTTCATTTTTACTTAATTTTATGTTTTCGCTCTATTCTGGTAAAGAATATGGTGTCGAAGAGCAGCATGACGAGATAGAAGGCCACGAAAACCATGCTGAAGCCCAACATCATTTGCCTGTCGGGCCTGAGCAAGATAAGTGCCA
This sequence comes from Prevotella sp. UBA7782, assembly GCA_002480935.1. Next base: position 11,633 of record DLDC01000005.1, read on the forward strand.
GCACCACCACTATCAGCGAGGCCAACATACGCAGGCCTGATGCCGCCAGATAGAATTTGGCCAGACTATTGGGCGATGTCCGGGCAGTGGCTTTCCATGCTTGGCCGTAGAGAAGGTTGCAGACGAATGAGTAGACGGCGCTCACTAGAGCGGCGTTCACCAGATACTGCAGCCTGGCAACCTGCATAATGAACAGCGCGAGCAGCATACTGCCGCACACCACCCACAAGCTCATCTTGTAGTATGCCTTACTTATGGTCTTTATCTCATTCATACTTCATTTTCACATCTCCACGCACAGGCTCACTTCGTTGCGTCTTACCTCAACAAAACCGCCGTGAATTTGCAACTCTTTCTTGCCTTCTTTACTTGAATATTGCACCCGTCCCTCGCTTAGAGTAGATATGATGGGGGCGTGGTCGGTCAGTATTTCAAACTCACCTGCCGTTCCCGGCACCAGTACGCTCTCTACATCTCCCTTGAAGACGGTTTTCTCAGGACTCACAATTTTCAGATTCAGCATAACATTACTTATTTATACGTTAAACTGTGTGGGCCTGATGAGTTAGCCTTTTGCGGCATCAAGCAGCTTCTTGCCCTTGGCTATGGCATCGTCTATGGTGCCAACGTTCAGGAAAGCCTGCTCCGGCAGGTCGTCTACCTCGCCGTTGAGTATGGCGTTGAAGCCCTTGATGGTTTCCTCTATAGGCACCATCACACCGGGAACACCCGTAAACTGCTCGGCTACGGTGAATGGCTGCGAGAGGAAACGCTGCACGCGGCGTGCACGGTTCACCACCAACTTGTCCTCATCAGACAGCTCGTCCATACCCAGAATGGCTATAATGTCCTGCAACTCGTTATAGTGCTGCAGTGTTTCCTTCACTCTTTGGGCGCAATCATAATGCTCCTTGCCCACGATGAGCGGGTCAAGAATACGCGAAGTACTAGCCAACGGATCCACGGCAGGGTATATACCCAACTGCGTAATCTTACGGTCGAGCACCGTAGTAGCGTCCAAGTGCGTAAAGGTAGTAGCCGGTGCCGGGTCGGTAAGGTCGTCGGCTGGCACATACACAGCCTGTACGGAGGTGATAGAGCCGTTCTTTGTAGAGGTGATACGCTCCTGCATGGCACCCATCTCACTGGCCAGCGTAGGCTGATAACCCACAGCTGAAGGCATACGACCCAGCAGAGCCGACACCTCAGAGCCTGCTTGTGTGAATCGGAAGATGTTGTCTATGAAGAACATGATGTCACCTGCCTCGCCGTTCTTGCCTCCGTGGTCACGAAACTCCTCGGCGATGGTCAGACCAGACAGAGCCACTGACGCACGTGCGCCTGGCGGTTCGTTCATCTGTCCGTAGACAAGTGTGGCCTGAGACTTCTTGAGTTCCTCCGGATCAACAAGTGAGAGGTCCCACTTTCCTTCGTCCATGGCCTTCTTAAACTTCTCTCCGTAGCGTATAACTCCGGCATCGAGCATGTCCCTAATCAGGTCGTTTCCCTCACGGGTACGCTCACCCACGCCGGCGAACACCGAGTAACCGTTGTGTCCTTTTGCCACGTTGTTGATGAGCTCCATGATAAGCACCGTCTTACCTACGCCGGCTCCGCCGAACAAACCAATCTTTCCACCTTTCATATAAGGCTCCAGCAAGTCTATCACCTTGATGCCGGTGGGCAGCATTTCCTTGTGTGTGGAGAGCTCGTCAAACTTAGGAGGCTCGCGGTGAATAGGGTAGGCGCCGGCCATATCCAATGGTTTCATACCGTCAATAGGCTGTCCGATGACGTTCATCATCCTGCCTTTGATCTGTTCTCCTGCCGGCATAATGATAGGTCTGCCCGTAGGAGTCACTTCCAGGCCACGTTGCAAACCGTCCGTATTATCCATGGCCACACATCTCACGGTGTCTTCACCGATGTGTTGCTCCACCTCAATGACCAAGTCACGGCCATCAGGACGTTTCACAATCAGCGCCTCATAAATCTTGGGCAATATCTTTTCGGGGTCCTCGCCTTTGGTGTCGAAGTAGACATCAATGACCGGTCCGATAATCTGAGAGATATGTCCTTTAATCTGTGACATAAGCTTTTTGTTATTTATTATTTGTAAACTAATTCATGCTTAATAGTTCTCTTGTATGCAAAAGTAAAGAAACTTTTTTTGTTGTACAAATATATTGTTCACAATTATGCTTAAAAGAACAATTTTATTATAATTTAAAACACTATGAAATCTTTATGTTTTGCATGGTCGGGCACACGGTTGTCTCCGGGTAAAAGAATGTCGTTATGCAGCGGAAGCTTGCCTTGGTCTTACCCAAGGGTAAGCTTCCGCTGATATGTGCATGTTTGTTACGGTCGAGACTCCGTTATATGCTCAACTCGTCAAGAACTTTTATGAGCTTTCTGTCAAAGGGCTTGTCGCTTCTGATAGCCTCCAACAGTGGCACATACACCAGCTCGTTGTTGCGCACACCCACCATGATGTTGCGCTGGCCTTGCATGATGGCCTCTATGGCTCCGCATCCTGTGCGTGCAGCCAGTATTCTGTCACGTGCCGATGGGCTGCCGCCACGCTGCAGGTGTCCGAGAATAGACACGCGAACATCATATCCCGGGAACTCTTTCTTCACACGGTCGGCATAGTAAAGTGCGCCGCATTTCGGGCTTTCGGATACGATGACGATGCAGCTCTTCTTGGATTTACGTATACCTCTCTCCATAAACTGCGACAACTGGTCTACGTCTGTAGAGTCTTCTGGTATGATAGCAGCCTCAGCACCCGTTGCTATGGCGCTGTTCTGTGCCAGGAAGCCGGCATCACGACCCATCACTTCAACAAAGAAGATGCGCTCGTGGCTCTGCGCCGTATCGCGTATGCGGTCTACACACTCTACGATTGTGTTGAGCGTAGTGTCATAGCCAATGGTGTTGTCGGTGCCGTAGAGGTCGTTGT
>DLDC01000156.1:0-1440 GCA_002480935.1 Prevotella sp. UBA7782
ATTAGGCGCGTAGTTGCGGATTTGAGGTTAAAGACAAGCGCAAATGGGCTAAATATCTTGAGCTCATCAAGGAGAAGTACATCCGTCCGCATGAGTTGTTTGAGGAGAACGGCCTCTTTGGCATCAAAGACTGGAAGGGCAACGTGCTTATTCCGGCCCATTACAGCTTCTTGCGCACGCCTTATGTGTATGTAGACGACTTGTGCATGATGCCCGTGATAGCCGAGCTGAACGGCAAGATGGGGCTCTTGCTGCCTGACGGACACGAGACGGTGCTGGCTCCTTTTGAGTATGACGACATCTCATTGCGCTCTGAACCGCCTTTCTTCGAGGCTATCAAGGGCGATAATCATTACCTCATCAACCGCTATGGCGTGGTGAGCAAATAGAATTTTAGAACATTTTAGAATAAAAGAAAAGCGATGACGCGGTGCCAAAAAAAAGGCCGTTTCATCGCTTTTTGCGTTAGGTGCTATTGCGCTTTGCCGCTTGTCAGCTTGGGCTTCAGCTCGTCTGGCGACTCCTTGGTATACATATTGACGGGTGGGGCCTGCTTGGTGAACAGGTCGCTAATCACTTCGGGCAATACGGTAAAGGCGGGTCTGAATGCATTACTGTGCATATACTGCAACACACTGTATAGCAACTGCTTGGCTACAGGCCGCTTATCTAAGTCTTTAACCAAGTCTATCGTGGTCATCATGAGCCTTCCTCCCAGCACGTTAGCCTCGATGAGCATACCCAGCTTGCGGCTCACGTGCCACGTGTCTATGGGCTGCACGATGGGCTGAAAGGCTTCAGGAAACTCTGACAGGTTCATCACCTGCGCATGATTTACCAGCTCCCACCAGTTCAGGTTCTGCCAGTCGTCGGTGGGGAAGTGGGCAAACACGGGGTGAGAGGCCCTGATATACGAGCCCGTGGTGTGCGGCGGGCGCATCTTAAACCAGCTCGTGTTCCAGAAAACGGGCAGGTAGGTCTGCTTGACATCGGCTCCGTAGCTCACCTTTCCGGCCGCGGTGATGAGTACCTTACCGCCTTTGCGCAGCACGTTTCGGGCCTTTTCATCGAGCGTGTCGGTGATGTAGATGTCGGCAAACCGCTCTTCCGGCAACTTCGTGGGGTACACCCAGAAGTCGTAAGTGTTGGTTCGGGTGCCACAACTGCCCGTCACGGTGAGGCGCAAGGTTAGTTTCGCGGGCGCTGCTAAGGCCGTGAGGGGTTGTGTAATCGTTGCCAGCGTGGCGTGTTTGCCCAGGGGGACGTCGTGTTTTCCCAGCTGTCCGCCGGTCAGCACGTTGTTGCCGCTCAGTATCTCGTATGAGAGCGCGAGGCCGGAGTAGGGGTGTGAGGCATTATAAAGGTCAACAGGAACCTTCAGCGTGTCGGTATCCGTGAACACAAACCTGGGCATTCGAGCCAGCACAACCAGTGGAGCGC
>DLDC01000156.1:1446-3432 GCA_002480935.1 Prevotella sp. UBA7782
CCACTGCCGCCATTCTTCGGCCTGCACATAGCCCTTTTCTTGCCAGAACACATTGAGCACTCCGACGAGCGCCGTGCCCTGTCCGCTGTAGTCGTTCAGGCCCAAGAGCGCGAAGCCGGAGTAGTCTGGCGTGCGCAAATTGCGCTCTATTTCATATTTATATGCCAGCGTTTGCAGCCTGCCACTGGCATAAAGAAAGTCTTTAGCCAATGCTTTCATCCCGTTGTTTGCCAGCAGGTCGCTGAATATATCAAAGTTATAAGCTTTATAAGGGCCGGTGTAGAGCCTCCTTTCGCTGAGGTCAGGAAAGGCACACCATTGCCCTTGCTCATGCGCAATGATGGGTGAGCTGTTGGGCTGCTGCCCTTTGTAGTTTCGCGGATAGAGAATCTCGCTGTAATAATCATCCGCTGCCTGCGGCGCATGGTCGTTCCAGTTCAGCCCTCGTGCCCCTCCTTTCACGTGATATTGGCTTCCGGCATCCCATGCCCAGCCTCCTCCTACCGACGCACCGGCGTAGATGCGTCGTGAGTCGTGCTTTTTCCAGTAGTCAACAAACCGGTCGCACCATTCCACCCAGTTGCCTGCAGGCTCGTTTCCGGCCGCCATCATGCAGAAAGAGGGGTGGTTGCCGTAAGCCTGCACCATGCGTTGGGCCTCCTGCATCAAGTAGTTGTCTATTGGCATACCCTTTCCCAGCTTCACACCATGGTTAGGCCACGACGGTCCTTCGGGCTGTAGATACACTCCAATGCTGTCTGCCGCGATGAAAGCAGCCTCTGGCGGACAATAAGAATGAAAGCGCATGAAGTTCAGTCCGTAGTCTTTGCACTTCTTGAAAATGCTTATCCATGACGCAACATCCGTAGGCGGATAGCCCGTCAGAGGGAAGTCACAGTTTTCCACCGTGCCTCTTATCCAGATAGGATGGCCGTTGAGCATGATGTCACGGCCACTGGTGCTTATCTCTCTCATACCAAATGTGGTGCTGAGGGTGTCATCAGCGTAGCTCACGGTGAGGTGATAGAGGGTGGGAGAGTACTCATCCCAGGTTCTGACGGTATCAAGTAACAGTGTGTAAACACTGTCAGACACTTGCCGTATGCCGGCTATATCATTGGGATATAGGCAGAACGAGGGCTTGATGCGCCGCCCCTTACCGCTGAAAGTGAGGCGCACGTCTACGCTGCTTGTGCTTATGGAGGGCCAGGTAGATAGGTTGGAGATGGCCATTCGGGGCACTGAGCGCAGCTCCATGCGCCCTATGATGCCGTTCCAGTCGCCTTGTGTCTGGTCGGTAACGCTGTGCGAGTCTTGTCCCACGCACACATTTTCTATGCCATTATATACGTCTATCGCAATGTCATTGTCCTTGCCGAAGGCTACAAAGGGTGTAAGGTCATACTCATGTGGTGCCGAGAGCGACATCTCATGCCCCACCTTCCGGCCATTCACATACACGGTGGTCTCTATGTGTGGCCGTTCCAGGAACAAGACCACGCGCCTCCGCCGCCATGTCCGGGGTATGCTCACGGTCTTGGTATACCATGCGTGGCCCACGTAATGCTTGGCGGGAGTGAGGAAGAAGGGAAATTTCAGCCTTCCCTTCATTCTATACGGTTTCATCGCTGGATTGTAGTAGTAAGACGAGTCGTAGATGCTTCCCACCCAAGGCGTTGTCAACGACACGTCGTCGCCCTTGTTGTTGGTGAGCATAGAGCCCGGAAGGGTCACCTCATCATCATTATGTGGCGTTGCGCCCATGCTGAATTTCCATTGTCCGCTGAGGTCTATGACGTGCGGCGCGGCCCCTTTGGGCTGGGCACACAGGCCTGTAGCCAGTGCCGTGAGGATGAGGATGAATGCTGAAATGCGTTTCATGATTTGATTTATAGTTTGGTTTTTAGGCTTCAAAATTATAAAAAAAGAAGATGATATGCAAGCAAACTTCTGAAAATCAAGCTCGTTTTGCCGTTTCATCGGCTT
>DLDC01000156.1:3444-7566 GCA_002480935.1 Prevotella sp. UBA7782
TGTTATTTGCGTTTCACGATCACATAGATAATGACAGGCGCACCTATCAGTGGTGTGATGGCATTTATGGGAATTACCTCTCCGTTGCCGGGCAGAGAGCACACCACATTGCACAAGAGTGCGATGAAAGCTCCGCACAGCAACGTGGCAGGAAGCAGGATGCGATGGTCTGACGACCTCAAAAGCAGGCGTGTGATGTGCGGTACGGCCAGGCTGATGAATGCCACCGGACCGCAGAAAGCCGTGGTGACGGCCGTCAGCAGCCCCGTGGTGACGAGCAGCAGGTTGCGTGTCAGGCGGGTGTTGATGCCCAGATTGCTGGCATATTCATCTCCCAGCAGCAGGGCATTGAGGGGCTTGATGAGCAGGAAAGAGGCGGCCATGCCAGCCACGCTGACCACTGTAAAGGCCGGCAAGTAGGCACCTGACACGCCGCTGAAGCTGCCCATGCCCCACAGCACGAAGCTCTTCACGCCCTCTTCGGAGGCAAAATAGTTGAGTATCGTGATGGCCGAGGAAGCCACATAACCCGTCATCACGCCGATGATGAGCAGCAACAGCACGTTGCCCACGATGGAGGAGAAGAACAAGATGAGCAGGGTGACGAGCATGGCACCGATGAAAGCGGCCAAAAGAATGGCCATGAAGCCCGTGAAGGAGAACGTGTCGGTGACGAGCGAACCGCCCCATAGCAGCATGACAAGGGCTACGCCGAGCCCTGCTCCGGCGTTAATGCCGAAGATGTCGGGTGCTGCCAACGGGTTGCGGAAGGCTGTTTGAAGCATCAGTCCGCTCACGGACAGCGCCGCGCCGCATAGCATGGCGGTGATGGCTTGGGGCAGTCGGGTCTCCATAATGATGTATTGCCAGGACGCCCTGCCCGTGAATGAGCCCGTGAGAATGGCCGACACGTCCTTCATGGGGATGCTTACCGACCCCGTAGCTATGTTCAGGAAGAACAGAAACAAGATGCCTATAAGGAGCAAGGCAAATGTCATGACACGCTTACCGTACATTTTTCAGCTGGCGTTTAGTGGGTTAACTTCTTGTAGAAATACAACTTTCCAAGCTTCAGGTCGGGGTGGAAGAGCTGCACAAGGTCGTGTAGGAGCAGGTCAGGCCGCCAGCTCTGCTGCTCAAAATAGGGCACGCTGTCCACTCTACAGTAGTATATCTCGCCCGTTTTGTACGGTTTCATCGCTGCATAGCCCTCATATTCGCTTCCGAGCATGCGCTTGTTGAGTGGCCCGTTCTGGCATATCAGCCAGAAATCAGCATTGCCCATCTTGTCAAGCACCTGCTCAAAGGGCAGCGCAAGCGACCCGCTGTGCCCGTCGTTGAGGTATGCATAGTGTCCGTAAGCGTCGTGATAGAGCATCCCGGCACTGCTCTTGCCGCCCGGAACATACCATACGTTGCTCACAAGTTTATCCGGCAGCACGCTGAGAGTGCGCTTGGCGTGTCTGGCCCGGGCGCTTAACGCGTTGTAGTTGCGCTCCATCTGTGTGTAAAGCTGTTGAGCCCGCACCTCAGAACCCAGCAAGAGGGCATAAAACTTCATCCATTCGGCACGGCCAAGAGCTGAAGTTTCCATGTAGTCGGCGCACGCAATGACCGGTATATCAGTGTTTTCTAGTGTGCCATACGACCCTCCGTTGTCGAAGGGAGAAAGCCAAACGGCATCCGGGCGCAGGTCTATGATACGCTCAAAGTCGGGCTTCATGGAGTTGCCCACGTCGGTTATGTCTTTTCCCAGTCGTTTTTTGATGTCAGGAATGAGCATGTATTTGGCATCGGCAACGCCCACAATGGTCTTCCGGCAGCCCAACATCTCCATGAGATAGGCATGAGACGTGGTGAAGACAATGTTTCTTCGCAGCGGTGTATAGAGCACAATGCCGTTGGGAAGATGGCTTGCCTGGGCCGAGTCTTTGCGCTCAACGAGCACGTAGGTGGCCAGTATGGCATCCTGCTTCCACGGGTTCTTGAGTGTCACAACCGTGTAATGAGGGTATCTCACCATGGTTATGTTGGTGGCGTGGCTCATTCTGAGCGTGTCACCCTCACCTTTCGCGCCGCCAGTCCGTGCGTTTTTGCATCCGCAAAGCAGTATAATTAAAAGAGGTAAGTAAGCTAGGTATCGCATTTTTTTCATTCAATTTGGGGCAAAGTTACAAAAAAATGACTAAAAAAAGGCTTTTTCTTTTCTCTTGGAAAGAAAAATTCTTAAATTTGCAAACAGTACCATAAAAACTCCTTTACAATATTATTAACTCGATTATGACAGAAGAAACAACTAACAAACTTTCCAATCACTATTCCCTCAGGAAGTTGATTGAGCTCTGTGTGATTGTACTTGTGACGGTAGTAGTATGGAATCTGCCCATCACATGTTTTGGTATCAACGGCCTTACCGTAGTTCAGCAACGCATCATTGCCATCTTTGCATTCGCCACACTGGCCTGGCTCACCGAGTGTATACCCACTTGGGCCACCTCAATGGCCATCATGGGCATCATGTGTGTCACTGTAACCAACAACTCATTTGCTGTGTTCAAGGGTGCCAACATAGGCAACCTGCTCGACTCCGATGCTGTCATGGCATCGTTTGCCGACCCTATCATCATGCTCTTCCTGGCCGGCTTTGTGCTTGCCATAGCGGCAACAAAGTCAGGACTCGACGTATTGTTGGCCAAATGCCTGATACGTCCGTTTGGCAATAAGAGCGAGTATGTGCTGCTGGGCTTCCTCCTTATCACCGGCTTCTTCTCTATGTTCGTGTCCAATACGGCCACGGCAGCCATGATGCTCACCTTCCTCACCCCCGTCTTCGCAGCTCTTCCGGCCAACGGCAAGGGGCGTATAGCGCTCACCATGAGCATTCCCGTGGCTGCCAACATAGGCGGTATGGGCACGCCGATAGGCACTCCGCCTAACATGATAGCCCTGAAATACCTGAACGACCCGTCGGGCTTGAACCTCGGAATAGACTTCGGACAGTGGATGCTGTTTATGTTTCCCTTTGTCATTATCATCCTTCTCATCTCCTGGCGCGTCATTTTGCACTTCTTCCCCTTTACTCAGAAGACCATACATCTTGAGATTAAGGGCGAGGTACACCATGGTTGGCGCATGTGGGTGGTTGTTGGCACTTTCATTGTTACCATATTATTGTGGATCATACCCAAGTCGATAACGGGCATCGACACCAATACCGTGTCTATGATACCCCTTGCCCTGTTTGCCGTGACGGGCGTTATCACGGCCAAAGACCTGCAGGAAATCAACTGGAGCGTTATCTGGATGGTGGCCGGAGGCTTTGCCCTGGGTCTTGGCATGAATGGTTCGGGTCTTGCCGACGCTGCCATTGAGAGCATACCCTTCGGCAGCTGGAGCCCCATCTTCATTCTTATCATCTCCGGATTTATCTGCTACTTCCTCTCAACGTTCATATCCAACTCGGCCACGGCGGCTCTTCTCATCCCTATCCTCACTGTTGTGTGCACCGGAATGGGCGACCGTCTGTCTGGCATAGGCGGCACCAGCACCGTGTTGATAGGCGTTGCCATAGCGGCATCGTCGGCAATGAGCCTGCCCATCTCTACACCTCCAAACGCCATCGCGTTCTCTACGGGCCTCATCAATCAGAAAGATATGGCCAAGGTGGGACTTACCTGCGGTATTATCTCACTGGTGTTGGGCTATCTGATGCTCATCGTGGTGGGATCTAATGGACTATTTTAATAAACTGTAGGTTGATTATCAGCCTTTCAGTTTGACAGTTATTTATAAACAATGTATTTTTATCTTTGATTTTTCCCTCGGTTCTGCGTGAGTAAAGCCGGGGGATTTTTGTCTTTAAACCTTCCCATGAGAGTGCCAGGGGTGCATGGCTTGTGATCGTTCTGCGCCAGAAAGACTCTCCAAAGCCTATCTTTTGTTAAAACAAACCACTCATACTTGCACATGACAAACATTTATGCTTACTTTGCAAAACAAAGAAACAAACACTAATCACTGTGATGAGAAGAAATCAAAAAGAGAAAGTTAGTAGTCCTTTACCTTCCTACAGAAAAGCCACAGCCCTGCTCTTGCTGCTGTTACTAGGCTCGGCAGCCGTGG
>DLDC01000156.1:7614-10728 GCA_002480935.1 Prevotella sp. UBA7782
CGAAAGGCAGATGAGTGAGGTCACACAGCCCCGGCAAGCGCAATTACCCATGATGCGACAGTCGCAACCATCGACGAAAAAGGGGGCCGGCGCCGCGCTCTGCGATGCCATTGTTGACCCACTGATAGCCCAAGACGACACTACGGCACGCCCGGCCCTGTACTGCACGGTGCAGAAAGCCGTCGACGCGGCCCACGGAACGGCCGACAAGCCCTACCGGATATTTGTGAAAGCGGGCACGTATAACGAACTGGTGCGCATCACCAAGCCCTATGTGAGCATCATGGGGCAGGACAAGTGCAACACCATCATCACCAATGGCATGAGCATCCGAAGCGGGGGCGTAGACAAGGCATCCACCGTTTATGTGACCGGGCATGACGTAACGTTAGACAATATCACCATGCAGAACACCTTGCAAAGGCAAGGTCAGGCCCTGGCACTCTACACCAAGAGCGACAGGGTGAGCCTTACCAACTGCAACATCCTGGGTTGGCAAGACACCTACCGCACGGGAACGAGCGGCCAGAGGCACATCGTGCGCAACTGTAAGATAAGTGGCAAGACCGACTATATCTATAATTCGGGTGATGTTTACTTCGATGCCGACACGCTGGAAGTGCTGGACAGTAAAAACGTGATAACGGCCGGAGCCCACCAAAAGCCCAAGTGGGGCTATGTGTTCAGCCATGCTGTCATCACGTCGCCGCTGCCCCAGGCCAGCACGCAACTGGGTAGGCCATGGAAAAACAATCCCAAGGTCATCTTTCTGCACACCCGGCTGGCCCCTAACGTGAGCATAGACAAGGCGGGATGGAGAGACATGGGCGCTCTGCCCACCCAACTGGCGGAGTATGACACGCGCGATGCCGAGGGCCGGGAGGTGGACTTAAGCGAGCGCAAGACTACCTTCATAGCCCAGGGCGATACGGGCACCAACGTGCCTGTGATAGACAGTAGGGAGGCGGCTGCCTATCAGCTAGACAGCGTGCTGCACGGGTCTGACGGCTGGAATGCCGACAGCGTGGCCTTCATTCTGCCTGCCCCGCTCATTGCCTGCAAGGGCTCACGGGTGCTGTGGCATGACCCTACGGGCCTGGCTGCGTGCTTCCTGGTGAGCGTTGACGGCAAGGCATGGCTCACAAGCGCCACTGCCACGAGGCGCAAGCCCGGCCAGACAGTGAGCGTGAGGTTGGTTAGCAAAAGTTTTGTAGCAGGCGATGCTGCTGTGTGCAAAGGCAAGGATGCCGGTCACACCCATGCACATGTCAGCAGAAAAGTGGTGAGCCGCACGTTTGCTGATGCTGACGGAAAACCGGTTGATGGCCTTCAGCATGGGCTGAACACCATTACCGAATGGCTCGCGGGTGGAATTATGCGCACCCACACGGTGCTCGTGAGATGAGCAACGCCCTGCTGCATCTGTCTATTTACAACTCGGTCGGGCGGTGAGAAAGACGGATGCAGCGGTGCACCGTGCCGCTTCCTCATGGCCTCCTCTGTCAGGCTAGAAGCTCAAAAGGGGCTTTTTACTTTGCGAAAGTGCCTATTTGGGCGTGCGAAATAGGCATTTTTGGCACGCAAAAAGGCCCATTTTAGAAATCCTTGATATGCTTATAGCTAAAGCATTGTATATCAATGCTATACAGAAAAGCATAAAACAACTTCTTTTCCTCTTATATCTTCCGCCTTCTTCTTCGGCTCCCGGCGATGCAAGCTGATTGCTGCAAGATAGCCATTCGTACCGATGCAGCGCCTATCCAGTTAGCTTCAGCGACACCTTATATATTTATAGGTCCTCTAAGAAATACCTCTTATTGTCAGATTGTCAGTGTTGCTTGTCATTATGACAGACGAATTATTGCGGCATAACTTTTGATATGAAGAGGGCAGAAAATGACAAAACATAACAAGAAAATAACAGAAAGGAGATTGATATATGACATTCGACAAATTTACTATTAAGGCTCAGGAAGCCATTCAGGCCGCAGTTAACGTGGCTCAGCGCAATGGTCAGCAGACCATTGAGCCGGTTCACTTGCTGGCAGGCGTGATGGAGAAGGGCAAGGACGTAACCAATTACGTCTTTCAGAAGCTGGGCGTTAACAGCCAAATCATCGAGGCTGCCATTCAGCAGGAGATAGCCCACCTGCCGAAAGTGTCTGGCGGAGAACCTTATTTCTCGCCGGATGCCAATAAGGTGTTGCAAAAGACGCTCGACATCTCGCAGCATCTTGGCGATGAGTTCGTTAGTATTGAGCCGATGCTCATGGCCTTACTGAACGTCAATTCGCCCGCAAGTCGCATTCTTAAGGATGCCGGTTGCGCCGAGAAGGAGATGCAAATGGCCATCATGGAGCTCAGGCAGGGACAGAAAGTGCAGTCGCAAAGCGGTGACGAAAACTATCAGGCCCTGGACAAGTATGCCACCAACCTGGTGGAGAAGGCGCGTGCCGGAAAGCTCGACCCGGTGATAGGCCGTGACGAGGAGATAAGACGTGTGCTGCAAATCCTGTCGCGCCGTACCAAGAACAACCCTATACTGATAGGTGAGCCGGGTACTGGTAAGACGGCTATCGTAGAGGGTCTGGCCGAGAGAATAGTGCGCGGCGACGTGCCGGAGAACCTGAAGAACAAGCAACTCTATTCACTTGACATGGGCGCACTGGTGGCCGGAGCCAAATACAAGGGCGAGTTTGAGGAGCGACTCAAGTCGGTCATCAAGGAAGTAACGAAGGCCAACGGCGAGATAATCCTCTTTATAGATGAGATTCACACCCTTGTGGGAGCCGGAGGTGGCGAGGGCGCCATGGACGCAGCCAACATTCTGAAGCCGGCACTGGCAAGAGGAGAGCTCAGAGCCATTGGTGCCACCACGCTGAACGAGTATCAGAAGTACTTTGAAAAGGATAAAGCGCTTGAGCGCCGCTTCCAAACCGTCATGGTGAACGAGCCAGATGAGATAGATGCCATCAGCATTCTGCGTGGCTTGAAGGAGCGTTACGAGAACCATCACAAGGTGCGTATCACCGATGATGCATGTATCGCTGCCGTGAAACTGTCTGAGCGCTACATATCCGACCGCTTCTTGCCCGATAAGGCCATCGACCTGAT
>DLDC01000088.1 GCA_002480935.1 Prevotella sp. UBA7782
CTCAGCCGCAAGACGGTGAAGATGATTTGGGAAAATCTCTTTTGGGCCTTCATCTATAACATCGTCTGCATCCCATTGGCTGCCGGAGCTCTACGTTTGTTTGGTATCGATTATCAGATCACACCGATGTGGGCTTCCGCATTGATGGCTTTCTCGAGCGTAAGTGTGGTGCTCAACAGCCTCAGATTGAAGTTTGTCCTTAGACACAGACAATAAAGTTTTCAGCCCCCCGGATTAGCTGGTAGAAACTCTGTCATCGCAATATGCTGAAGAGTATTGCGTTATCATCATCAGAAATTTTATAATACGAAAGCAGTATGATGACGCATGAGCAAAGGTGGACGATGATGTGGCAGATGTATATGGACTTTCTGCACGATAACAAGAGACGCCCTTCCAAGTATTATCCCGAAGAGCGTGACTTGGTCAATTGGGCCAAGCACAACCGCAAGCTGGTCAACAAAGGTGAACTCAAAGAATGCCGCCGAAGCCGATTTGACGAGCTTGTCGCTGAGGCCGAGAAGTATCAGCGTGTCAATCAGTACATGTACGTGAATGGTGGCATTGTGGAAGAGTAATGGTAAGCATGCCTAAGGGCATCATGGCGTTGATGAGGCTCACCTTTTGGTAGCCCTTGTAGTCGTTAGGTGTGATGTCACGTTCCGTCAGCAGTCCCTCGTCAAGCAGAGCCTGACGCATGGTTCCCTTGAGTAATGGCGTGCGGGGTGTCACCCATTGCGTGCCGTCATACAGGGCTATGTTGGAGTAGGAGGTGTCTGTGAGCAAGCCATGCTTCACTATGATAATCTCATCCGCGTCACCTTTCTGCCTCGCCAGCTGCTCCAAGCTCCTCCGGTCAGCGCTTTTATAAGTGTAATCGATGTCATCGCAGGCTATCAGACGCAACTTTCTGATGTCGCGAACATGATATTCCTCTGCCTTGATGAGCAGTATGCCCTGCTCTGAATATTCCACGTGCACCTTCAGTATGCCGCCTTGTGGCCACTCGGTACGGGCCAGCTCGTCTTTCAACAGAGGCACATGGGCACCGGGAAAGAAGTGCCTCATGGTGCGTTCCATGCGTGCTTGATGGTAGGGCAGGTTGTGGGGCGAGCCTCCCTCTATCCTGATGGTCTCAACAAATGGGTACATACGTCTTCTCTATCACCTCCTCATATTCTTTTTTGCAGTCGCTTTTAGCCGTGATACCGCCTCCGGCTTTAAAGTAAAGCTTGCCGTTCTCTTTGTCGATAAATCGGATAAGCACACAGCTGTCCAGCTTACCGCCTTGGCATACACCTGCTACTCCTGTGTAGAAGCCTCTGTCATAGCCCTCTGCCTGATGGATAATCTCCATCGTCTTCCGCTTGGGTGCGCCCGTGATAGAGCCAGCTGGCAGTTGCGCCATAATGATGTCGCCCAGATGGCTGCGGTAATCGGCAGGCAGCACACCTGCTATCTCCGAACTGGTTTGCAGAATATCGCCACAGTTGGTGTGCAGCTTTTCTACATAACGGTATCTTCTCACCGTTACCTTTTCGGCCACCTTGCTCAGGTCATTGCGTATCAAATCCACTATGGTGGCATGTTCAGCTGCTTCCTTCACGTCATCCATGAGCACCTGTTCGGCGTTGGCCACGCTGCAACTGATGGTACCTTTCATCGGGCAACTGCTGATAACGCCTTGGTTGATGCGCACGAACGTCTCGGGAGAGAAGCACACGAAGCGGTCGTTTAGCCATAGCTTGTAGCGCGCCTTGCTGCGCATGAAGATCTCTTTCAGCGTGAGACTCGTGTCAATGGGCGTCTTGCACGTCAGATTGGCCAGGTAACTATTGCCTGCCAACATGTTTTGGTGTATGATGCTGAACCGCTTTGAATACTCCAGTGCGGTTAAGGGATGAGGCTGCCAGGTGAAGGAGGCTTGGTTGTCGGGCGTTTCCACCTTTGCAGAATTGCTCAGAAGAGGAAAGTCAAACAGCAGTTCAGTGTCAGAGATGTCGCTCACCCGTTCCACCAGAAATTTGCTTTTGTCATAGCTTATCAGGAAGAAGAAGGCCCCAGCGTGTTTGCCCCAAGAGTTGATACGTGCTGCTGCCGTCCGGGCATCTATCCATGTCATGCCCCTTCCTCCTTTGTCAAGGCCTGCAACAAGTTGTCACATCCGTCCTCAATAAGGTCCAGCGCCCATTCAAAGTCGGCGTCCCCGCCGTAATAAGGGTCGGGCACCGAAGTGCTCTTGGGGTGTTTTTTCAAGTAATCGGCCATCTTGATAACCTTTTTTCTGTCGCTTTCGTTGTGCGCCATAGCCGTCACTGTGCGATAGTTATCGTCGTCCATGACGATGATATAATCAAACTTTCTGAAGTCAGAAGAGGCATCTATCTGCCTGGCCACGTGGTCTATTCTCAGTCCGCGTGCCGCTCCGTGCCTTCGCATTCGCTTGTCGGGCAGGCTGCCCACATGCCAGTTGCCGATGCCGGCAGAGTCTATCAGGAAGTTATCTGTCATGCCGGCAGAGTCTACGTCGCGCTGCATGACAGCCTGGGCAGCCGGCGAACGGCATATATTGCCCAGGCATATAAAGAGCAATGCTATCTTCTTCATACCATGAATAGGTTGGAGTGATGTGCAAGCCAAGGATGTCTTGCCTGCGCTTAATTCTTGAACGAGTGTACGGGAGCAGGTATTCTGCCACCACGGTTCACCAGTCTTTCAGCCGAGAAGGTGTTGACGGGCATGATAGGAGCCTCACCCAGCAGGCCGCCCCACACGATGCTCTCGCCCACTTTCTTGCCTATGACGGGTATGATGCGCACGGCGGTGGTCTTCTGGTTCACCATTCCGATGGCTGCCTCGTCGGCTATGATGCCGGCGATAGACGTGGCCGGTGTGTCGCCCGGTATGGCTATCATGTCAAGACCCACGGAGCAAACGCACGTCATGGCCTCCAGCTTCTCTATGTTCAGCGCTCCCACATTCACGGCATCTATCATGCCCTGGTCCTCGCTCACGGGTATGAAGGCGCCTGACAGTCCGCCCACGTATGAACTGGCCATGATACCGCCTTTCTTCACCTGGTCGTTGAGCAGGGCAAGAGCGGCTGTTGTGCCCGGCGCGCCGGGTTGCTCAACGCCTATGCACTTCAAGATGTCGGCCACAGAGTCGCCCACGGCAGGCGTAGGAGCAAGGCTCAGGTCTATGATGCCGAACTGCGCGTGAAGCCTTCGGCTGGCCTCTTGAGCCACGTATTGACCTACGCGCGTAATTTTAAAGGCCGTTTTCTTGATGGTTTGGCACAGCGTCTCAAAGTCTGCTTCTTTCTTGCCGCTCTCCTTGGCCCGCAAGTCCATCTGCTCAAGGGTGTACTTCACCACGCCGGGACCCGATACGCCCACGTTCACCACGGCGTTGCCCTCGCTCACGCCATGAAAGGCACCGGCCATGAAGGGGTTGTCGTCGGGCGCGTTGCAGAACACCACCAGCTTGGCCGGTCCTATGCAGTCTTGTTCTTTCGACTCTTCGGCTGCCTCTTTCACTATGTCGCCCATCAGCCTTACGGCGTCCATGTTCAGTCCGTTCTTGGTACTTCCCACGTTGACGCTTGAGCATATCAGGCTGGTAGAGGCCAGCGCCTTAGGTATGGAGCGTATGAGCAGCTCGTCGCTGGGCGTCATGCCCTTGCTCACCAAGGCCGAGAAGCCGCCCAGAAAGTTCACTCCCACGGCCTTAGCCGCGTTGTCCAGCGTCTGGGCTATCTTCACATAGTCGCCTGTGGTGTGGCAACACGACGCACCTATCAGGGCGATAGGCGTCACGCTGATGCGTTTGTGCACGATAGGAATGCCTATCTCGCGCGATATTTCCTCACCCGTAGCCACCAAGTCCTTAGCCAGTGTGGTTATCTTCTCATATATTTTGCGGCAGCAAGTGTCTAGGTTGCTGTCGGCACAGTCTAGGAGGCTAATGCCCAACGTGATGGTTCTCACGTCAAGATTCTCCTGTTCAACCATGCGGTTGGTTTCAAGCACCTCTGATAAGTTAATCATCTTTCAGCCTCCACCTTATTTAAATTCTGTGCATCTGGTTGAATATCTCCTCTAGCTGTATCTTGGTCTGCACGCCAATCTCCTCGCCCAGCTGGGTCAGTTCGGTGCTGAGCTGGTCGAAAGACTTGGGCGAGTTCTCCACGTTAACAATCATCATCATGTTGAAGAAGCCCTTCACGATGGTCTGAGTGATGTCGAGTATGTTTACGTTACTCTCTGCCAGATAAGTGCACACCTTGGCAATGATGCCGGTGTTGTCCTTACCCACTACGGTAATAATAGCTTTTGTCATATTCGGTTTCTGTTTTTTACAGGTTACAAAGTTAGCGTTTTCCGCGAAATATCAAAGCAAAAGCGGCATGTTTTTTCGCCCTTGTGCGTCATTACAGTTTCTGTCCGGCATAGTGGCATTGTCCCTCAGCCTCCGGCGGCTGCGCGTCCTGCGTGCAGAGTGACGGTCCTGCCGCACCTTCTTTCGGTTGGCCTTCCCGCCCTGCGGGGGGCTTAGTCGTCGGCCTCCTCGCTGTCTTCGTCGCTGCCTGTGTCCAGTTGCGTGTCGGCCTTGATGCTCACTGCGCCTGCGTTAGACACGGTGAGGATGAGCGGGATATATTCATCGCTCATGGTGTCGGGCGAGCCTACGCTGGCGCCGAAGCACAGCTCGTTGCCTGAAGCATGGTCGAACACGATGCCCAGCAATGCCCCTTTCCGTCCGTAAGCATTGTCGGTGAACTGCGAAAAGTCGGCTTTCGTAAACGTACGGTTGAAAAACTCGGTCCCGTCGCTGCGTGTTATCTTCAGGTTGATGCGGTTGTCGTAATATTTTCTGCCCGACTCGTCTTCCGTCTTGGGCAGTGTGGCGTCGGGATAGCGCGACACCGTGACCGTGTATTCTGTTCCCAGCCAGTTCACCTTGCGGGGTATGGAATACTTAGACAGGCTGAGCACAGAGGGCTGTGCCTTTACCACCGGCTTCTTCGTGATGATGTCATTGCTTTGCGGAGCCTTCTTGCAGCCCGCGAAGCCCAGCAGAAGCCCGGTCAGAAGGGGTATGATGAGGTAATGTTTCATTACTTGTAGAGTTAAAACACAGCTGCAAAAGTAATCATTTTTTTTCATATAATGCTCGACCTGCCGTTTAAATAGTGCACGAAATCATTACCCTTGAGTCCCGGAGGCGGTCAGCCCGTAACATGGCCCTCTTTGCCTCGCTTTGTAAAATAGGCCTTTTTGCGTTGCGAAATAGGCATTATTGCATGCCAAAATAGGCCTTTTCGAGTTGTAAAAAGGCCTGTTTGGGAAAAGCCCCCCGACCACTCTATGCACTGCGCTGATAGTCTCTCCGTGCTTCACTCATTGTTTGAGAGGTTTGTGGGAGTGGTTGGCAGACACGAAGGTGGGAGATATGAGCTTTTGGCGAGAGCTTGCTTCTTGCCCCATTCTCTGTTAAACATGACTAAAACTTTTGCTTTATCCATCCTTTTTGTAAATCATAATTTATATATTCACTATATTTGCAGAAAGTTTTAATTATGATATAAGATTATGGAAAAGCTTATTGACCGCCCTTATTATATCCATCTGATGCGTCCTTTTATCGGAAAGAACGTCATCAAGGTGCTGACAGGCCAACGCCGTGTAGGAAAGAGTTGCATCCTAAAGCAATTAGCCTCCAAAATAGTACAGGAAGATGCTGATGCCAATATCATATCAATCAACAAAGAATTAGAGGACTTTGCTTTCATTCACACGCATGAAGATTTGAGCAAATACGTGAATGCGCAACTGAGGCAAGGGGTAGCTAATTATCTCTTCATCGATGAAGTGCAGGAAATAAATGACTTCGAAGTAACGTTGAGAAGCCTCCAGGCTTCTGAGGCTTGCGACATTTACATCACTGGCAGCAATGCCAAGATGTTCTCCAGCGAATTGTCTACTCATCTCTCTGGTCGCTATGTGGAGTTCAAAATTCAGAGTCTCTGCTATGATGAGTTTCTGCTGTTCCATCATTTGGAGCCCTCTAACCAATCGTTGAGAAACTTTTTGCTTTATGGCGGAATGCCTTATCTTACCCATCTGCCCCTTGAACGGGATGTGGTCTTTGAGTACCTGCAGAATGTTTATAATACCATACTCCTGAAAGATGTGGTCAAACGTGAGGGTATACGTAATGTTGAGTTCTTGGAAACCTTGGCTTTATATACAGCAGATAATGTGGGTAACCTTTTCTCAGCGAACAATATCAGTAAATATCTTAAATCGCAGCACGTTAATACTTCGCCTACTCAAGTCATAAACTACTTGCGTGCCATGCAAAATGCCTATCTGATACAGAAAGTACGTAGGCTGGATGTCAATGGATTACGTATGTTTGAGATAGGGGATAAATACTACTTTGAGGATTTGGGACTGCGCAACTGCCGCCTGAGCTCTTCTGTTCAGCAAGACATCAATAAGCTTATTGAAAATGCCATTTATCTATATCTGTGTCAGCAACGTTTTAAAGTGTTTGTAGGACAAATATCAGATGGCAGGGAAGTGGACTTTGTTGGGCTACGTGACGACAGACGTATCTATGTACAAGCCACCTATCTAATGGCAGACGAAGACACTCGCAAGCGCGAGTTTGGCAACCTAAAAGCCATTAACGACAACTATCCCAAATATGTTGTCAGCTTGGATGAATGGACCAGCGGCAGTAATGTCGATGGAATACAGCATGTGCACCTTGGCGACTTCCTGCGGATGCAACTGACATAATACTGCCATACAGGTGGGCTCTGAATATTCTGTCAAGACGTATTCGCCAAGACAAGACGTATCAAAACGTAAGTTGAAGGGGGTGTGTAGTAAATATCGGAGTTTAAGATGCTTCCTTGTATATACTCATAAAGAGTGTTGGCTATCTCCCTCTTCCCTTCTAAATCGCCATAACCTGTCGATGCCTTCTTCTACAACGCCCTTTTCGCATTTAAAAAATGCCTGTTTCGCGTTGTGAAAGTGCCTGTTTTGCGATGCAAAACCCATGTTTTCACCTGCTGAGACGCACCTTCGTGCGTCCGCCCACCGACTGACATGCAGTGAAAGAATCCTCGCATCACACCCGTAGGGACGCGCCGCGGAGCGTCCGCAAGCTAAGAACCATCAAGCGATCATCCGCCCTTACCGTCTCTCAAGCGCCTTTATATTGTCTAAACGCTTCTCATTTGTTCACTTGCAGGCCTATCCTCATACCCTCGCCCCTCTCTTCTGTTTGCTCCACATAGCCCTTTTTTCATCGCTTTTGGCCTTTCCCGATACACCTTATTATATATATGGCATTTCAGCTCTATTCTCTTGTTTCACCTTGACCCGACTTACCGTTTGAAAACATACTATTTGAAATTGACCTAAGGCAATTATCTTACAATCTGAAATATTTAGTGTTACTAATCCACTATAAAACTTATAATTTTTAATCATTCCTGCATTCGAGCCCCGTAATTTTAATTTTAACACAATATATTTGCTAAATTTTTAGTTAAATAGTTGCATATTGGTAAAATAAAATGTAATTTTGCAAACAAGTATCGAAAGTAATTAAAAGATTAATGTAATATTTGAGGTTTTATGGGA
>DLDC01000100.1:0-11797 GCA_002480935.1 Prevotella sp. UBA7782
GGGCTTACTTTTTGAAAGAATAACCCCGAAGTCCGATTTTACAGGGCTTCGGGTAGGATGTTTTTGCCTTTTTAAGTTTTAGCGGACAGCAATAATAAAGAAAAAGGGCCGACACATGATGCCGGCCCCTTGTGAGATGTTGTGCTGAGAGGTTATCTGATGCCATAAATCTTGGCCTTACCGCCTTTCACGGTCAGGCGGGTGTAGGGTTCAGACGGGAAGACGATGTTAGACATGGCCAT
This sequence comes from Prevotella sp. UBA7782, assembly GCA_002480935.1. The sequence continues at coordinate 243 of DLDC01000100.1, forward strand.
CTTTCCGTCAGCGTCAAAGGCCTCTATGCTGCTCTTGTCTACAAAAATTTGCAAGGTTTTTATCTTTCCGTACGTGGGCGCTGTTGTTACAGCGGGGAAGTCGGTGCTGAAACTGGTGTCGCCGCTCTTTGTACGGTCCATGGTGAATGTCTCGGCCTTGGCGTTATACGTCATGCTAACCATCTCGCCCTTGCTGTTGGCAAGCGTGATAACGGTGTTGCCTTTGAGCTGAACGTCTATTCGGCACGCGGCTGTCAGGCCTGCCCGGGGCTTCTGTTCGAAGGCCTTGAGCACCTCTGGCGAGGGCTTGACGCTGCAATAGCCTTTGCCCTCATGTTCAAAATAGCCCAGGTCGCGCGCTATGCCGTTGGCTGAGCGATACTGCTTGGTGGGCACCTGCGCTGCATACTGCCAGTTGCTCATCCATGGCATGGCTACGTGGCGGCCACCGGGAGCGTTGCTGAAAGTTACCGTGGCATAGTGGTCTTTGCCCCAGTCCATCCATTTCTTTTCAGCAGGGTCTGAGTCGCAGGTAAACTTATGCCCGTCGAAAGAGCCTGTGAAGTATTGTGCTGCCGAGCCTCCGAAGGGTCCGCCCGGATTGATGTTGCACACCAGTATCCAGTGTCCGCCGCCCATGTCGAGCAGGTCGGGGCACTCCCACACGCCGTCATGAGAGCCGTAGCCCTCGCCAAAGTCGCTCTCAAAGGTCCAGTCTTTGAGGTTCTTTGATGAGAAAATCTTCATGTGCTGCTTTTCTGACACGATGAGAATCCAGCTTTTTGTGGGCTCATACCATATAATGTGCGGGTCGCGGAAGTCGGGTATGTCAGACACCAGTATGGGGTTGTCTTCACACTTGGTGAAGGTATTACCGTTGTCGGTGCTGTAGGCCATACTCTGCTTTTGTGCTTTTCCTGCAGAGGTGTAATAGGCTATGACGGCATTGGCCCCAAGGCCGGCAGTGTTGGCAGAGTCTACCACGGCGCATCCGCTGAATATGGTGCCCAGCGCATCAGGCTCTATGGCATCTCCCTGAAACTGCCAGTGCACGAGGTCTGTGCTGGTAGAGTGTCCCCAGGTCATGTTTTCCCATGTAGAGCCATAGGGGTTGCGCTGGAAAAAGAGGTGCCACACGCCATCCTTATAGAACAGTCCGTTGGGGTCGTTCATCCATCCCGTGGGTGGGGTGTGGTGAAACACGGGTCTGAACTTCTCGGTGTTTCGCTCATCCACGGTCTTTGCCGTCTTGATGAGCTTCCATGCTGCAAAGTCGGCAGTGGCCGCCTTGCTGGCCGAGTTGGCAGCGTCGCCCCTGTTCACGGTAATGTCTAGCAGCACCGTCTTGTGGCTTGTGTCGCCCTGTTTGGGTGCAAACCTCTCTACGTTGAGCGGCACATAATAGTCGGCCTTGTTCACTGCGAGCCTCACGTTGAGCTCCTGCACCACGGCATTGTTTCGTATCACCTTGATGTGGTCGTTGCTCTGACTCTCTTCTACGGGCAGAAGCAGGTAGCCATCGTTGGTGTTTGCGCGCAGCATGACGTGGTCGTCGGCCAGGGTGCGCACCTTGATGTTTTGAGCCTTGGCTCCTGCAAATGCCATGATGGCCATTGCCATGACGAGCGATTTTCTTGTTATTTGCATCTTATTATTTTATTACCATTTTTTTGCCATTGCTGATGACGTTTCCTTTAGCCTTGCCATACACTCTCTGTCCGGCAAGATTGTAGAGCATATCGGGCTGTTCTGCTTTTCGGCAGGCCACATTCTGTGGCAGGGCACTTGTGGTGTCCTGCCTGCAGAAGTGTTACCTGAAGCTAAAACCTATAAAGATGTTATTTTATTTCTGCAAGTAGCCGGAGCATTGCAGCATTGTCTGTGCAAGTCTTTCCATGCACGGCAGAGCGCAGTGGCCTTATCTGGCCACGTATTTCCTGCCATTACAGATGTAAACGCCGTGTCTGGGCACGTCCTGCAGCCTTTGTCCCAAGAGATTGTATATGGCTCCTGTGCTTTTTAGGTTGTTGGTCTCCGTCATGGTCTCTATGCCCGTGGTCTGCTGATTGGGGTTGAGGTTCCATGCCTTGAGCGACGTGAAGGTTGTTGAGGCTGTTGAGAAGGCCTCTACGCCAACGGCATTGGCGCCGGTGGGATAGACGCGTGTGGAGAAGGCATAACGGTCGTTTACAAAGACATCGAGTATGGAGCCGTCTAAGAAGACGTGCAGCTTGACGGTCGATTGTCCGGGGCGCATGCGCTCGTTGTAGAAGTTGCCGGTATAGATGCCGTTGAAGACGCCTGCATCGTTGCTGATGCGGTTCAGGCTGCTCAAGTCTACCGTCACGCTGTTGGCCGAATAGTATACAGAGGCATAGCTTGCTCCGTCTTTCAGAAGCCTGAAGCCTGTCTGTGCCATGGCGTTGGCTGTTGTGAGGGGAAACTCGGCATAGAGCTCAAGCTGCCTGCCGCTCACGCTGCCCAGTGCCGTTGCCGTGCTGTTTAGCTGAACATCAGAGCCTGCAAAGGCGTTGTTGGCATCGCGCATGGCCTCAAGCCCGCTGTAGGGTTTCTGTATGAGTGTCGAGCCGTCGGCGCTGAGCGATATCTCGCGCGGCAGCGAATAGTTGTGCGCCCATCCCCACTGATAGTTATACTCACTGGCCACCTTGTCGGGCACGATGCCCAAGAGCAAGGTCTTGCCGTCATGCTGGTAGATGGTGGGTGAGAGCAGGCCGTAGCCCTCCTTAGACGTTCCGCTCATCTCGAGGCTTTGCGGTTCGGTCTGGTCGGGTGTGAACTTGCCGTCAGAGCCTATTGTTCCTATCCAGTAGATGCACTTCACCCCGGAGCTCATGCCAAGCGGTGTGACGGTGAAGAGCCACTTGCCGTTGCCCATGGGCGTCACGTTGGGCATCTCCCACATGGTGCCGCAGGTGGTGGCATTGGTGCCCTGGAAGAACACATCGCCGTTGTTTGTCCATGTGCCGTTGGCATATTTGTGCAGTGTGGCACAGCCTATGTTGTTCTTTGAGCATCCCACGATGATGTATTTATCGCCGTTGCTCTCGAAGAAGTAGCAGTCGCGGAAGTCGCTGCTGAAGCCTGACGGCACCCCGTTGATGATGGGGTTGGCCGTGTTCTTGGTCCATGTAGACAGATTGTCGTCGGCCGGCGATGCCATGGAAATCATGGCCCGGGCAAAGTCTACGCCTGTATATATTATGGTGGGCTTGCCGTTGTTGAAGGCGGCATTCTCGAAGAGGCATCCGCTCCAGCAGCCTTTCTTGTCATACCACTCTGATGGCATGAGTGCCAGAGGCTCCTCGCGCCAGTCGTAGAGATTGGCCGAAGACATGTGTCCCCACTTCTGGTTGATGATGCCGGCGAGCCCCGGGTTGCACTGGTAGAACAGATGCCAACGGCCATTGTAGTAGGTCAGTCCGTGCGTCTCGTTGCTCCATTTGCCGTCGGGTGCGCCATGATAGTGCGGGCGATAGATGTTGCCGGCATATCGTGTTGCGGCATCGTACGACAGTTGGGGCGTGTTTTCCGGCGTGTTGTCGCTGATAACAGCGTTCTGCACGCCGTTGTATATCTGTATATCGTCTATCAGTCCGTCGAAAGCATTGAGCAGATAGGGTCCCGACTTGACGTCGTCGGCCGCCTTTCCTATGAGGAACTTGCTGTTTCCCACCTCGAAAGTAGAAGGCACCACAGCCGTAGCCATGAGCGTGCCGTTGTTGTAGAGCGATATCAGCCTGTCGGCGCGCGACGTGGCCGAGCCGTGTATGACGCCCACCAGGTGGCTCCACTGATAGCAAGGCAGGGTGGCGTTGCTTACAGCCTTTTTCTTTCCGTCGGGTGTCCAGCACTCAAAGGTGTAGTGTCCGCGGTTGGAGAGGAAGAAGGCAAAGCCTGTCTTGGCGTTGTCGTCGAGGTTTCCGCACAGCGTTGTCCAGTCTTCGCGGTCCACGTCTACATTCATCAGCGGCCACATCACGGGTGCTACCCAGAGCGAGAAGGTGATGTCCTGATTGGACAGAGCCGATGTCTGTATGGCGGCATCGCTCACGGTGGTGCTGTAGCCGTCGAAGCGCAGGCATGTGCCGCGTGCTCCGTCAACCGAATAGGCGGGCAGCGCTCCGCTTACGTCAAACGTTCTGCCTGACGCTGTCTCGGTAATGGTGTTGCCAGACGGGCTCATGGGGAAGTTTACAATAGGTGCCTGTGCGGCAGAATACGCCGCACAGAGCACGCAACAGAATGCAACAACTAATCTTTTCATGTTGAAATGATTATGTATCACCTTATATTTATTACTTCATCAGATAAGAGATGGCATTGGCCGTCAGCTTATTTATATTGCTCTGATAGGGGTTTTGGGGCTGGTTGAACTCATAAGCCGAAGGCCCTATGGCTACGATGCGTCCTGTGTAGGTGTCGGTTGGGTTGAAGTCTACAATGGCAGCGCAGCAATAGTCCACCACGTGCTGCCATGTGCCAAGCACGGTAGAGTTGGTGATGTCCTCAAAGTTTTTCACCACATTGGGTGTTCCGGCCAGTCCGTAGGCATTGAGGTCCCACATGCAGTTGTGGTCTTCTTTCAGTCCGGGTCCCACCAGCGGGAAGATGTTATGCCCGTAGTTGAAGGGTGCCGCGTCGAGTCCTGCATAGAGGTCAGACTTGGTGTGGTCGTATATCTGTCCTTCCTGGTTGCCTATGACAGCCTGTATGCCCCACACGTCGGGGTTGTCGCCGCCTGCTCCGTTGCCGTATATGCCGGGTGCGAATCCCTTTGTCCGGCCTATGGCCTCTACGAGTTGTGTGGCATGGTTGGTGAGCAAGAGCCTTCCGTCGCCCTGCACATAGTTTCTGATGTCGCCCACTATGTCTGTCACGTCCTTGGGCAGATGCTCCCATCCTTTCTCCATTCCCACTCTGTCTATGACAATCATGAGGCATGGAAACTCGTCTACGTCCAGGCTGGCCATGTCGGCAGGCTTTACGAATGCGCCTGTGCCCTTAGCCACATAGTTGTCGTTGAACCACTTGGCCGCGGCCAGTTCGTCATCGTCTGGCAGCTTTGTATAGTCGTCTGCCAAGAGCAGGAAGGCTGTTTTTTGCACCAGATTATATTCTATATGCACCATGGCCGATGTTCCTTCAGACACCAGGCCGTTGCTGTATTTGGCCTTTACGGTGTAGAGGTTGTCGGTATTGATGTCGGCCCGCTTTACGGTGTAAGAAGTAACAGGGTTGTCGATGTCGGCAATCTTGGCATTGTCTTTATACAGCAGAACCCCAGAAGCATCGGCAGGCAGTGTCCACGAGAGGGTGAGTTGCCGGCCGTTGTTGGTCCATGTAAGGTCGGCAGGGGCCTGAGAGGTTACAGCATCGGGGAAGTCTACATCCGAGCAGGAGCTGAACACCAGCAGCATCAATGATGCGAGAGCAAATATTATTTTCTTCATAATCGTGCTTTTGTTTTCAAGATTTATGTTTCCGTTCAAGACATCTCATCTTAATATTGGGTGTAGAGCCCGTAAGAGTTAGACACCTCGNNACCTCGGTATAGTATATCTTCAGGAAGAGGTCGTCGTTGCTGATGGAGGCATCCTGATAATATTTCTGGAATTGCTTTTCCTTTGCGAAATACTTTTGCATTACGTCCACCGTATTGCCCCATCTGAGCAGGTCGAACCATCTGTTGCCTTCGAGAGCGAGCTCCAGGCGGCGCTCTGTTCTGACGGCCTTGCGTGCATAGTCTTGTGTCCATCCCTGTTCAGGATAGAGCCCTACCTTATAGTCGGCCATGGATGTAGAGAGGTCTTTGGGCGCATAAGCGGGGTCTATGCTGTTCTCGGCGCGCTGCCTAATCTTGTTCACCCATGTGCGAGCCTCCTCCAGCTCGTTGGTCTCTACGCATGCCTCGGCATAGAGCAGCACGATGTCGGAGTAGCGTATCAGGCAGAAGTTGAGCGGTGAGCCACCCCATGGCCATCCCGAAATCATGCGTGGGTCGGCCGGGTCGCAGATGTTTTTCTTGTTAGAGTATTCGCCATAGATGTCGTATGCCCGGCACCAGCCCTTTGTGTAGGTGTGTCCGCGGAAGGGGAAGCCTATTCGGCCCACGGTGAAGTCGAGGCGCGGGTCTACATTTCCATAATAGAGTCCGTTAGACAGCACCTCGCCGTTGGGGTTCTTCTTGTCTATATAGGGCAGTCCGTTCTCGTCGGTTGCGAAGGCGTCTACCAGGTCTTGCGAGCCATAGAAGAAGTCGTCGCCCGTGCCGTATATGTTTCCGTCAGAGTAGGTCACGTTGAGCAGGTTGCTCCAGTTGATGTGTGCATTGTTGTTGGCCGTAGAGCACTGTATGGCGAGTATCGACTCATACTTGTTGTTATTGTCTATCTTGGCCATGTCCTGGCACTTGGGATAGAGCGAATAGTTGTTGCTGTCTATAACCTTTTTGGCCCATTCCTTCACCTTCTGCCAGTCGCATGTACCGCTTTCAGTGTCCTGTGCGTACACCTTGGCCAGTATGGCAGCCGCTGTATATTTGCACACGCGTCCCGGAGCGGCCGGCTTTTCGGGCAGTGTGTTATAGGCATCGGTGAGGTCGGCTATTATCTTGTCGTATATCTCAGCGCGTGTAAACTCGGTGTTCGACTTAGAGCTTGCATCCTCATCGGCCTCGGTGAAGTAGGGTATGCGCTTGAAAACTCGTATGAGGTCGAAGTAGTAGTAGGCGCGCAGACACTTCATCTCGCCGATGAGCTGCTCCGGATTGGATATGTTCTTGGCGTTCTGTATGGCAGCAATGGCGCGGTTGGCCCTCACGATGGGGTAATAGTTGTTCTCCCATTTATACATGCTCGACACGTTGTCGGATGTGATGTTGGATATTTCGAGCTGGTGTATGTTGGGCTCCATCGATGTTGCTCCGCCGCCTTTCAGCGCATCGTCTGACCGCACGTCGAATATCCAGTTGGTTGAAGGTCCGGAGAAAGCCTCGTTGTTTCCGAAGAAATGGGCTTCAAGACCGTTGTATGTGGCCGACACCAGACCCTCTATGGAGTTGTCGTCTAACTGCTCGTCGGTAAACTTACCCTGCGGCACTGTGTCGAGCATGTCAGAGCATGAGGCCGTGAAGAGGCCGGCGCAGAGCAATAAGCTATATATCTTTAATTTCATGATGGTATTCTCTTATATGATGATTGATTGTTAAAAGTCTACATGCAAGCCCAGGCTGAAGGTTCTTGCTCGTGGATAGGGGCCGTTGTCTACGCGGCTGCCGTAAAGGCCGAGTGGCGTTTCGGGGTCGAGGCCTGAATAGCCGGTGATGGTAAACACATTCTCCACCTGGCCGTAGATGCTGAGGCTGCCGAGGCCCAATTTCTTGATGAGCTTCTGGTCGAAGTTGTAGGCCAGCTTGAGATATTTCATCTTCAGGTAAGAGCCGTCTTCTACATAATAGGTAGACATGCGCGCCTCGTTGTTGTTGTCGTTTAAAGACAGTGCCGGTATGTCGGCATTGGGGGTCTGGGCTGTCCATGCGTTGAGCACGTCCTTGCTGCGGTTGGTGTAAAGGTTGCCGTAGCTCATCAGGTCGAGCTGCTTCTTTGTGCCGTTGTAGATGTCGAAGCCGAGCTCGCTGAAGAAGAAGGTGCTCAGGGTGAAGTTCTTCCATGATGCCGAGAGGTTAAGGCCTATGGTGCAGTCGGGGTTAGGGTCGCCGATGATGCAGCGGTCGTTGTCGTCTACCACGCCGTCGCCGTTGATGTCGCGGAAAATCATTCTGCCCACGCCTTTTCCGGGCTGTTCGGCATGGTTGGCAACGCTCTCGGCGTCCTTGAAGATGCCGTCATACACCCATCCGTAGTAAACGCCCATGGGCAGGCCCTCCATAATGCGTATGTCGTTGCCCTCGTAAGACACCTTGTCGTTGAAGGCTACCAGCTTGTTGCGATAAGACGAGAGGTTGAGATTGCCGTTCCAGCTGAAGTCGCCATATTGAGGTGAGCGGTAGGCAATGTTCATCTCAAAGCCTTTGTTCTGCATCGTACCGGTGTTCATGTATTTGGCTGCATTCTCGCCCGACACCGACAGCGTGGGCGGTATGGTAAGCATGTCGGTGGTCTTCTTCCAGTAATAGTCAAGGCTCAGGTCTATGGCATTGCCGAAGAGCGAGGCATCAAGACCGATGTTGGTTTGTGTGGTGGTTTCCCACTTCAGGTTCTTGTTGCCGGACGAGCTCACGATGATGCCGCTCACCTCGCTGTTGTTGGAGCCGTTGAGGTCATAAGAGCCGTTGCCCGATGTATATATATAGGTAGAATAGCCTGCATAGAGATTGCTGATGGCTGAGTTGCCGTTCTGGCCCCAGCCCAGGCGCAGCTTCAGGTTGTTTACGATGTTCTGCGTCTTGGGGAAGAATTTCTCCTCGCTGATGCGCCATGCGCCGCTGAAGGCAGGGAAGACGCCCGAGCGGTTGCCCTTGGCCAGGCGCGAGGTCTCGTCACGGCGCAGGGTGAATGATGCCAGGTAGCGGTCGGCATAGTTGTAGTCGGCCTTGCCGAAGAGCGAGAACAGTGCCCACTCCGACTTGTTGCCGCCGTTGGTTTGCGTGCCGGTGCCGGCATCTATCTGCATATAGTCGGCATCTTCAAAGGCATATACGTCACGATAGGCGCTCAGCCCGTCGAAGACATACTTGATGGCCTCTGTGCCTAAAAGCACGTTCAGGCCGTGGCACCCCCACTGGCCGAGATAGTTGGCCGTGTTGGTCCAGGTATAGGTGTCGCCCTGGCCGTAGCCGCGGCTCACGCTGTTTTTGTCGCTGCTCTCCCCCTTTCTGGCAAGCGTCTTATTGAAATACTGCACATGCTCTATGCCGAAGTTGGTCTTCAGCGTGAGGCCCTTCACGGGCATAATCTCGGCATAGGCATTGCCGAAGATGCGCCATGAGTTGTTGTTGTTGTCGCGGCCGTTGTAAAGGGTCTGCATGGGGTTGGGCACATCAGAGCCCAACAGCTGCTGGGCACTGCCAAAGACGCCGTCGGATGAATAGACCGGAAGGGCGGGATGCTGGTTCATGGCAACATAAGGTATGCCCTTGTCGTCGCCCGTGGTAAAGCCGCGGTCTTGCCAGTTGGCCACCATGAGGTTCTCGCCTAACCTGAAATACTTGTTCACGTTGTAGGTGGTGTTCACCCTGCCCGTAAAGCGTCTGTAGTAGGTATATTCCATCAGTCCGTCCTGATTGATGAAGTTGCCCGAAAAGAGATAAGACCCCTTGTCGGAGGCGTTGCTCACGCTGGCCGACAGATTGTGTGTCCAGGCCGGGCTGTACACCTCTTTCTGCCAGTCGGTGTCGGCCGTCTTGATGCCGTTATACGATTCCACCAGCTGTGGCGTGCTGCCCGTGCCATAGAGGCGCGAGTCGGGTGTGGTCTTGTCGTTGGCGCAGGCCTGCCAGTAGGCACGGCCCCACTGCTCGGCGTTGAGCATGTCATAGGTCTTGGCGATGGTGTTGAGCGATGCCGTATAGTCGAGGTTGAACTTCGACTTTCCGTTCTTACCCTTCTTCGTGGTAATGACAATCACGCCGTTGGCTGCGCGCGAACCATATATACTGGCCGACGAGGCATCCTTCAGAACCTGTATCGACTCTATGTCTGAGGCATTGAGCGAGTTGAGGTTCTCTGTGGTGGCCACACCGTCTATGACATACAGCGGGTCGCTGCTGTTCACGGTGCTGATGCCTCTCACGCGTATGGTGGTACCCCCACCGCCCGGCGCGGCATCCGTCACGATGTTCACGCCCGAGAGCTTGCCCTGCATGGAGTTGAGCATGTTGGGCTCGCCTGCGCTTATTGGGTTCTTCATGTCCATTACAGATACGGCACCCGTGAGGTCGGCCTTGCGCTGTACCTGATAGCCCGTCACTACCACCTCGTCAAGCTCCTGACCGTCGGCCAACTTCACAACCATGTTGTTGGATGCCGGCACTTCTGCCGTCTGAAAGCCTATGTATGACACACTGAGCTTGGTAGAGGGCTTCACCGTCAGGGTGAAGTGGCCGTCAATGTCGGTTATGGTACCGCTGGCGGTGCCTGACACTTTTACGGTTGCTCCTATGAGCGGTTCGCCGTCAGAAGCCGAAATCACCGTTCCTGTAATTTTGTCTTGAGCCTTTGCACTCCAGGCACTGAGCAGAAAAGCCGCTAAAAAGATAAGAATCTTTTCATTCATATTGGTTTAATTTTTAGTTGATAATTGCTATTTACGCAATAGGCGTAGTAATTGATTGTTTCTGTTTAACGCCGGCAAAATTAATCTAAGTCAAGTGTTTGGGGTTTAAAGAATGTTACAAATACTTATATTTTTGTTGCAAAACACCCAAAACATCGCTATTGGAAACAATTTTACCGCTCCATGCAACCAAATCAAAAATGCTGTGGCGTATAAAAAAAGCGGCATGGCCCCATCATCAGAGGTCATGCCGGGCATGATAATACTATAAGAAGAATGTCTTGCTAAGGCACAATGAGCACATTGACGCGCGGACGCGACCTGTCACTGGTGATGAGCGTCACGCGCCTGGCGTCCTTCGGCAGGCGGCTCAGGGATATGGCGCAATGCTGGCCGGCGGCTATGGTCAGGGGCTTGGTGCCCGTAAGGTTGGCGTTGTTGTCGGCATAGGCACGATAGACGGTCAGTGGGGCGCTGCCGTCGTTGCCCACGCTCAGCTCACCGGCGCTGCGGCTGATGCGGCGCGGACATGATATGCGCGGCAAGGCAGCAGGGGGGGCGTTGTCTGCAAACTTGGGTATGACGATGGCATTTACCACAATGCTCACCTCATCGTCGCCCTCCTTGCCCTGGTCATGGCCGTCAAGGCGCACCCTCATGGTCTTGCTCACGGCACCCCATCCGGCTGCCTCGTCGGCTGTAAAGGTCACCGGCACCGACTGACGGCGGTCTGTGCGCAGGTCGCGCACGGCACCCACATACATGGTCTTGGCTTCACCCCGGCGCACCTCGCCCATGTTCAGCGTGTCAGCGGTGAGCCTCAGGTTGCCCCGCCTGACGGGATATTGCTTCATGAGGGTCTCGGCACTGGTCACAACGGTGCCTTCTATGGTAAGCCTCACCACCGCGGTGTCGCTCTGCGAGGCCACCACCAGCGAGGCCGTCTCATAAAAGTCACCGCCACGGTTGTAGGGGGCAAAGGTCACGTCAACGGCCACCGAGTCATGAGGTGCCACCCAACCCGTGTCGCATGCTATGGTGGTGCACTCACACGAAGGGTAGGTCTGGCATATCCTCACGGCCGTGGCATTGTCGTTGTGCAGCACAAACCGGTGCGACACGCTGCCGTTGCTCTCGTGTATGACGCCAAAGTTGAATACTGCCGCTGTCACGGCTATGATAAGTCCTGCCTGCACCATCATTCTGTTTTTCGGATATCACTCGGTGAAACACCATATCTGTCGCGGAAGCATCTCGAGAAGTAGCTCGGCGAACTGAACCCCGTGTCGTAGGCTATC
>DLDC01000100.1:11815-14179 GCA_002480935.1 Prevotella sp. UBA7782
AGCAGCTCATGGGCCTTCTCGAGGCGCATCTGCTTGAGCATCTCCACAGGGGCCAGCCCCGTGATGGCCTTCAGCTTGCGGTATAGCTGCACTCTGCCCAGACCTATCTCTGCTCCAAGGTCGTCTACCTTGATGTCGCTGTCTGACAGATGCTGGCCGAAGACCTCCTTCAGCCGCTCCATAAACTTTCGGTCCAGCGGGCTGAGCGCCGCCTCTTGCTCTGCCTTCTGCACATTCTTGTCCTTGCCGTTGAAGATGATGCGCAGCTTGCGGCGCGACTCCAGCAAGTTTTCTATGCGCACCCGGAGCAAATCTGCGCTGAAGGGCTTCATCATATAGTCGTCGGCTCCGCTGCCCAGACCTTGTATTTGCTGCTCCTCCGTAGAGCGGGCCGTAAGCAGTATGACGGGTATGTGTGATGTCATGGTGTCGGCCTTTATCTTTCTGCAAAACTCCAGACCGTCCATAACGGGCATCATCACATCGCTCACAATGATGTCGGGTATGGCCTCACGCGCCAGCTGCAGTCCGCTGGCCCCGTCAGCAGCCTCCATAACATAATATTTGTCGGCCAGCAGCGTGCGTATAAACTGTCGCATGTCGTCGTTGTCGTCCACCACAAGCACCGAGGGCAGGCTGTCCTCATCAGGTGCCGCTGGGTCAGCCGCCTTGGCCGGCCCGGCCTTCAGACTCTCATCCTGCATGTGCTTCAGCGCCAGGGCCGAGGCATTGCTGTCATCAACAGCGGGCTTGCCCTCATTGCGAAAGTTGAACACGTCATAGGCTATCCTCGACAGCTGGGCCACGTTGCGCTGCATGATGTCTACCAGTGTCCGGTCGCGGCCTTGCACGTTTGGACTTTCAGACAGCTCCGACAGCGGTCCGGCTATGAGCGACAGGGGCGTGCGCAGCTGATGGCGTGCGTTGGTGTAAAACATGGTCTGCTCATCGTTCAGCCGCTTTTCCTTACGGTTGATGCGGCGCATGACGACCACGAGCCGGTATATCAGCACAAGCACGACAACGAGCACCACTATCAGCACAATGCTGAAGATGTTGAGCATGCGCTGCGTGTGATACTGCCCGAAGAGGCTCTCTATCTTGTCCTGCAGGGTGAACAGGTCGCGGTTGCGCTGCTCCATTTCCTTGCCGGTCTGAAGCAGCAGCGGAGCATTGTCGGGTGTCACAATGACGCTCTGTATGATGTTGTCGCGTTTGTAGTGGCGCCCTTGCAGAATGTCGAGGCACAGCTTCACTATCTGCTCGCCGTTGGTGGGATAGATGTAGGTTCCGGCCAGGATGCCGTTGGCCACACAGTCTATGCCGCCGCCCTTTCCCGGCATTCCGTCTATGCCCAGAAAGCGTATCTTCCCCGCCACGCCCATCTTCTCGGCTGCCTTGCGGGCATTCAGGGCGGCCAAGTCGCTGTGGCAGAAAACAACGTCGGGGGCCGGATGCGCCCGCAGATAATTCAGCATGGTGTCATAAGTCTCTTCCGGCGACCAGTCGGTGTCTATATAGCGATAGTCCACATGCCCGTTGCCCTTCATCACCGACATAAAGCCGCGGTGCCTGTCTATGGCAGGCGACGACAGCTGGCCGCCCGTAATCTCCAGTATATGCCCCTGCTGCCCCTGCAGCTTCTCACTCAGCAGGCCGAGGGCATAGTTGGCCATGGCACGCCCGGCGGCTATGTTGTCGCCACCTATATAGGCCGTGTAGCGATTGGTGTTCACCTTGCGGTCGAAAAGCACAACAGGTATGCCTTGCTTGCTGGCTCGCTCTATGGCAGGAGCAAGCGCCTTGTAGTCGTTGGGTGCAACAACCAGGATGTCTACACCCGAGGCAATGAAGCTGTCTATCTGATTAACCTGACGGCCCGTATAGTCGTCGGCATTGGCTATGTCTACCGTCACCACATTATTATATAGGTGCTGCGCCGACAACACCTCCATGTTGACCTTCTCACGCCACGCTCCTCCTACGCACTGCGAAAAGCCTATGCGATAACGCGGTGCGCCCCTGTCACACGATGACAGCATGGTGAGCATGAGCAACGATAGGCCCAACAATACATAAGATGATATAAGAATTCCCCTTTTCATCGAACTAATAAATTATATTCATAATAGCATACCCTGGTTTTCAGCTTCTTTCTCCCCTCACTTCCCGCAAATGCAGCCCCGAAGGCAGGTGCGGCAGAAAAGATACACATTGATAATTAAAGTTCAAATAAGTATCTTGTTCTGTACGACACGGCAAATATACATATTTAATTTGAAAAAAACATTCTTCAAGACATATTTTTTCACTCAACACATCTGTTCTCACCAACCCGTAGTCGCCAGTTGTAGTGGCCGTGCC
>DLDC01000139.1:0-4689 GCA_002480935.1 Prevotella sp. UBA7782
TCTTTTTGAGATAAGAGGCGGCATAGTCTATTCGGTTATTGGCGTTCTTGGGCCATCTGATGTCTAGATTCTGGGCGTTCAACAAAGCGCTGTGCCCCAGAAAGAGAGCAAGAAACAAGAATGAAAAGTATAACAACCTGTGCAACCGACAAGTGTTATGAAAGAATGTTGGTTTCATTTCTGAATGCTTATTTGTTATAGATGATTTTAAATATGGATATAATTTGATTACTAAGAGAGTCGTTCTGCCGCGCTTACAGCCTTGCTCAAGGCATGAACCGAAGCGCGGCATAAATTATGTAAGAGGGTTTATTCGGCTTGCAGGGAGATGCACTTGTAGCTGATGCGCTGCCTGCGCCAGGTGTAAACGATGTGTATCTTGCCATCGGTTCCCTGAATGACGGCGGGATAAGAGTATTGATTGATGGGGCTGTCTTCTAATGTCAGCACATGCTTCCAGTGTTGTCCGTCCTTTGATATGGCCACATCAAGAGGAGTGCGGGGGCCCTTCTTGGTGCCGGGAAGGGTGGAGAAGTTGTTATAAACCAATACATGTGTGCCGTCAGACAGCGTTACGGCATCCGTGCCCGATTGTGTGCTGGGCAAGCTGGAGAGCGTAACCTTGCTCCATGTGTCGCCTCCGTCGCTGCTGAACGACTGAGCCAGTCGGCCGTTATGCGTGCGCATGAGAACCTGCAGCCTGCCGTCAGCCAACTTCAATATGGAAGGTTGGATGCTGTAAATAGGCTTCGGGCCCTTTCCCGGCTTATAGATGGGGTGTTCCATATCGGTAGTGGTGGGCTCAACATCATCTGTTATGGCGCAAGAGTCAGCATCTACGGGTCCGACATACTTCCACTTTCCGGTGGCCAAATCTAATATCTCGACATGAAATCTCCAGCCGTCGCTCTCTGTACTCGACGGGCAAACCAGCCGGTTGTTGATGATTTCGGGCTTGTTCTTGATGGGTCCGAGAAAGCCTTTGGGCAATGCCTCGCGGTCAGACCATGTCTTTCCGCCGTCCTTCGACTTCACCAGCCATCCCGTCCAGCCACTTATGTTGGCTCCAACCTTAAAGAAAAGCCATATTTCGCCATTGGGCATGGTGTAAAGAATGGGATTCCAACAAGCCAGGCGGCGCAAATTCGGCGATAGTTTCGTCGTGTCATTCTGTGCCTTATTGTAATAGTCATAGTGCCATTGGCTTATCTGCGACTGGTATTTCTTCAGATCCTGTGACTTGCGAACCTTCACCGGACCGTATGCAGCAGCCGTAGTCTGCTTTGTTACACCTGCTTTTAAAGCATCTTCAGAGCCCACCTCAAACACGCCGTCGGCTGCCAAGATAGGAGCTTCCCATGCTTTCGCGCCCTTAGGCTTACGGCTCACCCAAATGCAGACATCAGGATTTCGCTCGAAAGTACCGCCAAAATAAGCAGCCACCAAGTCACCGTTCTTCAATTGGGTGACCGTTGAGGCATGAGCAGAGGGGAAAGGTGCACGCTCATAAAGGAATTCATCTGTCTTGATAAGCGGACTCGAAGTGGGAATATCACTGTCGAAGTGCCACTGCCCAGAGCCGATGTGCTTCACCTCGCCATTAGGAAGAAAGACGTCAGCCGTTGTATTGGCGGGTATCTCAACATCCCACGACAACTGCTGCAAGGTCTTCTGCCATTTGCTGCGTACCATTCCGTAGGGTGTTTCATACGAAGCATCTACATGAAAGAGGTCTTCTATCTCAAAGCTAGGCTTAAGAACCAGATGCTTATAAGCCGTTCCCTGCTGCTTGATACCTCCCAGATATTGCCAGCACCAAGTAAGCAAGTCACCCAGAAGCATGACATGGTTGCCCGAATTCATGGCAGGATTGGCTTTATCGCCGTTCCACAGTTCCCAAATGGTGGTTGCACCGTTGGCTGCCATATATCCCCACGAAGGATAAGTAGAACTGGTAGCCAGCAAATAAGCCACATCGGCAAAGCCGTTGTCGCTGAGTCCGCGCATGAGCCACGATGTACCGATGATGCCGCATGTGATGTGGCCGTTGCCACGCACAATGATGTTCTGAACCACATTCTTCACTACTTCAGCTTTCAAGCTGTCGGGCACGATGCCAAAAGCAAGGGCAACGAGGTTGGCCGTGGCGGTGTTGTTGCCATAGAACACGCTGTCAGGATAGAGCACATGTCCGGGTCGAAGAGACGTTCCGCGCTTACATGTAAGGAAGTTACGGTTGAAAGCCTCTATCATCTTTGCCCGGGTGTCGTGCCACATAGCTGAGTCGGCCGTGAGATGTTGCATAGAAGCAAACTGCTCCATGAGCTGCATGATGCGTATGCCGTATGCCGTGGAGAGCAATTTACCGTCAGTCTGCCTTGTCGGGTCATTAGAATGAATGAGCTCGAGCTTCTCTGGCGGCATGCACCAGTCACCATATTTATCCTTCGTAATGATATAATCGTGCATATACTCAGACGTCATGTGGTTGAGCCATTTCTTGATGGCGGCATAAGAGTTGACGATGGCCTCAGCATTGCCATACTGTCTGTAAAGCATATCGCAGGCAAAGGGAAAGACGGAAGGCCATGTCATGTTGTCTTCAAAGTAATTCCAGAATGCCGGTGTGACGTTGCTCATGGCTCCGTCATAACGCTGTCCTTCGGTCAGGTCGCGCATCCACTTGGTATACAGCCTCTCGTTGTTGAACACGAACGATTCGCCCAGGCAACCTGCTGAGCGGTCGCCGAGCCACGGCTGACGCTCATTGCGCTGCGGACAGTCTACCGGCATACCCTTATNNATAATTGCTCTTTATACCCCATATTGCATTGTGTATCACTTTGTTAAGCGTGCTGTCAGAAGTAGTGAGTGAGCCCGTTTGTGCCATCTCATCGCCTACCGTATAGGCCATGAAGTCACTGGCCTGCGCATTGCGATAGCCATAAACGGCCACATATCTGAAGCCATGATAAGCAAAGGTAGACCTCCACGGACGTCCGTTTTCCGTGCCATTGCACACATATATATCTTCTGAGAGAGCATTGCGCAGATTGTCAAGATACAAACTGCCGTCAGCATTCAGCCGTTCAGCATATTTCAGGCGGAGCGTGTCGCCGGCAGTGCCTCTCACGTTCATGCTCACCCAGCCTGCCATGTTCTGTCCGAAGTCCAGAATATAGCAATCTTCTCTCTTCGTGATGCTCACAGGATGGCCATAAGGCTGCTCAGTCATGGTGGGCATAACCTTGCCATGCAGCGCGCCATCGGGCAATGCGCACCGCTGTGCGGGTTGCCAGCTACCGTCGTTGAAGCCCACTTGCGCCCAGCCTTTCATCTCCTTCCGCGCGTCATAAGTCTCTCCATCATACTCATTATTGGCACGTATGGGCCCCTCGGTGGTGAGCTTCCAGGTCTGGTCGGTAGCCCATGTCTCCGTGCTGCCGTCGTCATAAGTTACGCAGATGTTTATTCTGCACTTGGGAAAGCCGAAGAACGTAACCTTATAAGGTTTCTCCAAGCGCATCGGGAAGAAGCGGCCGTTGCCCAACACTATGCCCACGGCATTGTCGGCCTGCAGCAATGACGTTACATCATACGTATTATAATAGATGCTCTTACGATAGTCTGAGGGAGAAGGCGTAAGCGCTTCACCTTTTCCGACACGCGTTCCATTTATATAAAAGGTGTATAATCCCAGTCCGGCCACATAAGCCAGAGCCTGACTAATCTTGCCTTTTGCCTTAAACTCCTTGCGCAACATTCTGGCAGCCAGCCTGGTGTGCATGCCCATCTGCTCGCCCTGCTGCAATCCTTCGAGGCCTATCCACCGGCCTGACCAATCGTTTTCAGACAGCAATCCGATGGAGAAGTGCTGTGGCTCGCTCCATGCCGAGTTACCCTTGTTGGTGGTTACCCTGACCTTCCAGTACAGATAGTTGCCACTTTTCAGCATTCTGCCTTCGTAGGGCACCCACAACTGGCGGTCTGAAGCGATAAGCTTTGAATCCCACACATCACCCTTGTCATGATTGAGATTGTCTAACGACGAGGCAACCAGAATCTGATACCCCGTCTGCATGGTATTCTTCTTGTCGGATGCAGTCATCCATGAGAAGCGCGGCAGGGCAGTGTCTAAGCCCAAAGGATTGACCATGCCCTCAACAGTAAGGTTCTTCACTGTTACGGCAGCGTCCAGCTGTAGTGCTGTGATAAGCAAGACAAAAGTTGTCAGGCACTTAAAAAATCTATTCATTTAGGTTGCGTGTTTTGTCGGCAAGTGACATGTTAGAAATTTGCTTCTGGTCTTTCGCTATATAGTTCTTAGAAGCATCTATCACAATAAGCACCCCATCATAAACATGGCCGGGTGTAGGATTCTGCTGGCTGAAGGTCTTCACCTTGCTGTTGCACTGGCAAATATAAGTCAGTTCGCCCGTAGCGGCATTCATCCACCACACGTTTTTCTTCTCGCCTGTTATCTTTGTCAAGTCTATTTTCATGGGCACACAATTATAATTGTAAACCAGAATATAGTCGTTGCCACGCGTAGCGAGCAGGCGGTTATACTTTGTACCGTTCTTACCCACGATGACTGTCTGGTCAGGAACGCGGTCAAAATAAGGCAACGAGAGCATCAGGTCCTTTAGATATTGCATCTCGCTGAAGCCAGGGTCTTCAAGAGCCTCT
>DLDC01000139.1:4729-15056 GCA_002480935.1 Prevotella sp. UBA7782
CCGTACTGGTGCCTGGTTTTATCATTTGCATGATGGAGTTATTGCCGTAAGTGTGTCCGCACGAGCCGGCAAACACGCTCCAGTAAGCATACCGGCGCACATCATAGTCTTGCCACCTTTCCTCATTGGGGTCGTGCAGACCTTTAGGTATACCCTCGTAGCTGGGCTCACCGTCGAGCACGGGCTTCATCGGCTTATAGGCCCATGTAGAATCTACATACATCCAGTTGTCTTCTTCGGTGTTGTCAGGTATAGGATAGTCGGCATTGCCCATGCGCTGCCCATATTTTCGGTGCCCACTCTGAAACATGTGGAAGTCTATCCACGGAGCCTTGCTCCACCATTTGGCCGAGGTATATCGTCCGCGGGGATGATAGGTCATCACATGATTGGGGTCGTATTGCTTGATAGTGGTAGCCAGCGCGTTCCACACTTCCGGCTTCACGTCGCCTTGAATATCCCCTCCGATAATCCAGATGATGTTAGGACTGTTCTTATATCTGCCTGCAAGGAAGCGTCCGTAAGCCTTGGCCTGCTCCACGTTCATCAGCCCACGCTTCACCAGTCCGCCCCAAATGGGAACCATACCTATGTAGATGCCGTTTTCCTCGGCCTTCTTCACGATATAATCCATGTGGTCCCAATAGCTGTAAACGCCTTTAGGGTCGGCGGCTTGCATATTAAACCCATCAGAATTACTGCTTTGCCCGTAGATGTTATAGCACGGCACACCGTCTATTACCTGTACCTGCACCACGTTGAAGCCGGCTTTTCTGCAATGTTCAAGGTAATAGGCAGCCTCATCTCTGTTCAGCTTTTCGGGCAGCAGCCACCCCGTGTCGCCCAGCCAGAAGAAGGGCTTACCATTGGCTGTTTGCAAATATCTGTGATTGGCAGACACCATGAGCCGTCCGCCGCTCCATGGTTTCACGTTCTGTGCCTGTGCCCCTCCCAACGAGAGAACAAGGGCTATTGCAAAAAATATTTTTCTCATCAGTCTAACGCTTTATATGTTATGATTTGTCCTTTCTTGGTACGAATGTCGTATTCGTAGTATTTCTTCGATTCAGCGTTCTCACTTTTCACCGTGCTGTGATTTTCGGGTGTGGCCGTAGCAAACACCGTGAAGAGCTCATTGGGATTATTGCCCTTGGCCTTCTTAAAGCCTTTCAGCGGTGTGAGCGTGCGCAAGCGCAGGTTTCCTCCCAAAGTAGAGCGCACCATGAGGCGCTTCAGCTTGCCTTTTTCCCAGGCCATGTCTTCAATGACAAATCCTCCGCGGGCGCAGAGACCTCTCACTTCGCCCTCACTCCACACATCGGGCAGGGCGGGCAACAGCGCAACGGCCCCATCCTGACTCTGCATGAGCATCTCGGCTATACCCGCTGTACAACCGAAGTTGCCGTCAATCTGGAAAGGTGCATGGGCATCAAAGAGGTTAAGATAGGTGCCACCTTTTTTCTTATTACTGCCGTAGGCCACAAAATGGTCGTCGGTAAGCGTCAGCTGATTTTGTATCAGCTTGTAAGCATGGTTGCCGTCGAGCAGCCGTGCCCACAGGCACACCTTCCAGCCCATAGACCATCCCGTGCTGGGATCGCCACGATGAATGAGCGAAGTCTGGGCTGCTTCAGAGAGCAACGGTGTGCGCAGAGGCGATATCTGGGCAGAGGGGAACAGGCCGTAAAGCATACTTACGTGGCGGTGTGTGTCGTTGGGATCGTCCCAGTCGTCCATCCACTCTTGCAACTGTCCCCATTTGCCAATCTGCATAGGAGCCAGCAGCTTGAGCCGCTCGGCATAATGGCTCTGCGCGTCTTTGTCTGTCTTGAGTATCTTTGCCGCCAATGCCACCTCATTAAAAAGGTCGGAAAGCAACTGGTTGTCCATGGTTGTTCCGGCAGACAAGGCACTGCGCTTGCCGTTTTCGGCCGGATGACTGTTTTCAGGCGATACGGCAGGCGCTATCACAAGCCAGTGATGACGGGGCTCTTGCACCAGCATCTGGTCGAGGAAGGTGGCTGCGCCCTTCATGATGGGATAAGCCCTGCGCAGAAAAGCGGTGTCGCCCGTATACAGATAGTGCTGCCACAGGTGTTGCGAGAGCCATGCACCGCCCGTCATCCACATACCTGACGAGGCATGATCTATAGCTCCGGTCACGCGCCAGATGTCGGTGTTGTGATGAAGCACCCATCCGTCTTTGCCATACATCTGTGCCGCTGTTTCGTGTCCCGTCTCACTCACGTCCTTGATAAGACTGAACAAGGGCTCGTTGAGTGCCGAGAGGTTAGTGGACTCGCTGGGCCAGTAGTTCATCTCTAAGTTGATGTTCGTGGTGTATTTTGAGTCCCAACTCGGGAAAAGCTTGTCGTTCCATATACCTTGCAGGTTAGCGGGCTGCGTGCCGGGCTGCGATGAGCAGATGAGCAGGTAGCGGCCAAAGGTGAAGTAGGTTGCCGCAAACCAGTTGTCAGCACGTTCGGCAAAGTGTATAAGTCGTTGGTCGGTGGGCTGGCTGGCATACTTGTCCGGTCCCAGCCACAAGGAGCAGCGGCTCATTTGTTTGTTGTAAAGATCGTAATGAGCCTTCAGCTCGCTGTCCCAACTCTTTTTCATAGCATGAGCCAAGGCGGTTCTTGTGCGTTCCACCTCGTTGGCATCCAACGATTTATAATTGGAGAAGTTGGTTGCTATGGCAATATATAAGGTTGCCTCATCGGCATTCACCACGCTCAGTGTGCCGTCGGTTATCGCGGTAGAGCCTCCTTTCACACTCACGGCCATTCGCCCCTGAAAGCGCACCCTGCCTTTTTGCCCTTCGTGGCTCATCGTAACAGCTGTCAGTGTAACACTGTTGATGGCCGTTCCGTTATCTGCCTTAAAGGCATCGGCGGCTATGATGGGGTCGTTGTGAGGCGAGCTGAAGTTGGCATTAAAGGTGATGGCGCCCCGCTTATTGGCTGTGAAGTGTATGGCCACGACATTATCGGCAAAAGAGGTGATAGCCTCCTGCCGATAACTCACGCCGTTGGCAACATATCGTGTGAGTGTCCGGGCAGAGTCGAGTGACAGTTCTCTGTAATAGTCGCTATACTGCGTGATGCCCGGATGGGAGATGAACACGTCTCCAAAGGTCTGATAGGGCATACCCTGATTGGTTTGCGACATGACATGACTGTTCAAAATGCCTTCTGCCTTGATATATTGGCCTTGCCAGATGAGCTGCTGGGCTTGGGCTATCCATGGCGAGGCGCCCTTGGTGAAGTTGTTGTTAGGGCTGCCGGCCCATATTGTTTCTTCGTTCAGAGCTATGCGCTCGGTAGCCGGACGACCAAACACCATGGCCCCCAGCCGTCCGTTGCCTAAGGGCAGGGCATCCGTCCACACCTCGGCCGGCTTGGTATACCACAGCTTGTATCCCTGGGCACTAGCTGCCAGAGAGGTCAGAAGCATGGCTGTTAAGCCTAATAGTTTTAGTTTCATAGTTATTCTTAAAGTATTTATTTTACACAAGTTAGCTTACTTGCTTATGACGGCTATTCGGTCTTTTTGTCATCATCAGTGTCTCTGAGCAAGCCCAAGTCGCGCATCAATCGCTCTGCGTCTACATATTCGGCAATGCCCTGCGCCACCATCTTGGCTGCCTTCATGGCCATTACCACGGTTTGCGGCCGGTGCACCACATCGCCGCCGGCAAACACGCCTGGCCGGGTGGTCATTCCGTAGGGTCTGTCCTTCACTATCACGTAGCCCTTCTCATCTATGTCAATGCCCTCTGTGGTAGATACGATGCGGCTGGCCGGCCTGCTGCCAATAGCCAGGAACACGCGGTCGAAGGGCTCCACCCGCTCACCGTCGGGCGTTTCCAACCTGATAGCCTTCAGCCTATTGCCGCCATTGCCTAAGAATTCTTTGGCCTGTGTCTGCCATCTGAACTTGATGCCCTCCTTCACAGCCTCACTGAACTCACTCTCTATGGCCGGCATCTCAGCTTGTGTGCGCCGGTAGAGCACGCTCACGTCGGCCCCCAGCCTGATGGCTGTGCGGGCTGCATCCATGGCCACATTGCCTCCGCCTATCACTGCCACCTTCTCGCCGGGCTTCAGTGGAACCATCTCACGCGGCATGGCACCCTCGTTAAAGGCGTTCACGTTGTGCAGGAAGTAGGTGCTTTGGCTGATGCCCTCCAGGCCTACGCCGGGCACCCCCTTGAGTTCTTGCGGAAGGGCGGTGCCGGTTCCTATGAAGATGGCGTCATAGCCCTCGGCAAAAATACTGTCTACCGTCACGCCATTGCGCCCTACCAGACAGTTGAGCACGAAGTTCACACCAAGCGCCTCTATCTTGGCTATTTCTTTTCTTACCACAGATTTTTGCAACCTGTACTCCGGAATGCCGTACATCAGCACGCCACCGGGCTCTTCCTGACCCTCGAAGATGGTGACGTTGAAACCCTGACGAGCCAAGTCGCCAGCCACAGTCAGGCCGGCAGGACCCGAGCCTATCACGGCCACCTTGCCGCGTGTCTTCTGCGGCAGGTCTTCTCTGATGATGCCCATGTCCGTATCAAAGTCGGCTATGAAAGCTTCCAGCTTACCTATCTGTATAGGCTTGCCCTTCTTGCTCAGCACGCAATGGCCCTGGCATTGCTTCTCATGGGGGCACACCCTGCCGCAAATGGCCGGAAGGTTGCTCGTCTCGTTGATGATGCTCATGGCTGAGCCCATATTGCCTTTAGACAGTTGGTGGATGAAGTCGGGTATGTGGTTGCCTATCGGACAGCCCTTCACGCATTGGGGCACCTTGCAGTGCAGACAACGTTTGGCCTCTGCTATGGCCTCACGCGTTGCAAAACCTTTGCTCACCACCTTGAAGTTTTCTATAATTTTACTTTGATCTTGCTTTATTTCCATGTCTTGATTGTTACTAGTTTGTTGTCTCTTTATAGTGCAAAGTTACGAAAAAGTTTTTATCCACACCGTGCGTCATCACATTTTCTTTTTCAGACAGAAGAAGAGCGACACCTGAAACGACTGGTGAAAGACGAAAAAACGAGATAGTATCTTGCCACCGTCATAGCAATGAACAGTGGGCGCCACACTTGATTTTGCCGCCAACTGATTACCCATCATGGCACAAAGACAAACCGGAAAACAGATAACAACCCACTAGCAGCCAAGAAAGTTTGTGGGTCAATGCTTGCTACTGTCAACTAATTATCGTAACTTTGCCAGCATGAAAAATAGATATAACAATCTGAGAAATGACGCTTACAACGTGTTTAAGGTTGAAGAACCGTCAACTCTGTTGCCTTGGCTGCTTGCCAACTTAAAGGAAAGCAGAAACAAGGTTAAGGCTACGCTGCAAAACAGAGGCATCAAAGTGAACGGAAAGTTCATCACCCAGTTTGACTATCAACTGAAGGTAGGCGACAAGGTGAGCGTGAGCAAATCCAAGAAGAACAACCAGTTCAAAAGCAAGTTTCTCAAGATTGTATATGAAGACCAGTACTTGGTGGTCATAGAAAAGAACATTGGCATTCTCTCTATGGCTGCCGGTCACTCTACGCTCAACGTTAAGACGGTGCTCGACGACTACTTCAAGAAGACGCGACAGCACTGTACGGCGCATGTGGTGCACCGTCTTGACCGCGACACATCCGGGCTCATGGTGTATGCCAAGGACATGCAGACAGAGCAAATACTTGAACACGACTGGCATAACATTGTGTACGACAGACGTTACGTTGCCGTTGTGTCGGGCGAGATGGAGGACGATGAGGGAACAATAGCCAACTGGCTGAAAGACAACAAGGCGTATGTTACCTACTCGTCTGACACTGACAATGGTGGTAAATATGCCATCACACACTTTCATCAGCTCAACCGCACCACTACCCACTCACTCGTTGAGTTCCGACTGGAGACCGGTCGCAAGAATCAAATTCGTGTTCATGCCGCTGACATGGGCCACCCTGTGTGCGGTGACGTGAAATATGGCAACGGCGACGATCCTATTCACCGTCTTTGCCTACATGCCTACGTGCTCTGCTTCTACCATCCCATACATCACAGACGCATGGAGTTTGAAACGCCCATACCGTCTTCGTTTCTTCAATTATTCTGATAAAGCATGAACGACTTCAGCTATTATGTGGCAGCACTCATCGTGCTCATCGTGGGCATTACGCTCATCAAGATGATTACGGGCTGCATACTGCGCGTCATCATCGGCATCATAGCCCTCGCGTTGTTGGCTTATCTGCTCAGCTCGGCCCACCTCTTCGAACTGCTCTGAGGGCTACCGACTGTCGCACGCCATTCATAGAAAACAGAACCGGAAACCACGTGAGGTAACACGCACATCAAGAACGCAACGCGAAATAGGCATTATCGCGTTGCCAAATGCCCTATTTTGCCCTGCGATAATGCCTATTTTGGAAAGCAAATAAGCCATAGCTATGTTATTGCCCAGACCTTCTCTGCCTCGAGGCAGAAGGTTACTTCACCTCGAAGCTGATGTGATACATGCCTGCATAGGCATTGGGCAGATGAGAGAACATGGCTATTATCTTGCTTGTTGTGTAGGCTTGCTTGTTGATGCGGTTCATCACGAAACTGTCTGACTGGGCATTCGCCTCACCGCCAAGCACACTGAACTGCGCTTTCAGGGCATCATCGGCCAGTGCACGATATTCATTGGCATCACTGGTATAAACGTTAATGCATCGCAAGGTGTACAGGCCGTCGGCTCCTTTCATACACTGAAAGCTTATCTGCCTGGGATGATCACCGGTTATCACATCCTTTCCGCTCTGCGCGTCATAGGTCATGTCGCGTGTATAGCACAACTCTTGCAGGTTGCCAAAGATGTTCAGCTTACTGGCCCGCGCCACTCCGAAGCGATGGGCAAAGGCGGCAAAGTAATTTTCGGGATGGGTATTGGTCTGCTCATTGAGCAACAGGCTGAGCAATTCCTGTAAATTGAAGTGCTTAGCAGCTGCCACAGGCTGCTGAATTTCGGCCTGCACGGCGCTGGGCTGAGGCGTTTCGGCGGCTTTGGGAGCGTGCTGAGAAACGGCTGGCGCAGGATGCCTTTGCCGCATATAAGCATTCAAGGCCCTGTCTACCTGCTGCTTACGCAGATTTTCTGATTTACGCTTATTACTTGCTAAGGGAGAGAGTGAGGCCACTACACGCCACTGTGCCAAGCTCAGTGAGTCTACAGCCTGCGCCCGTGAGGGTCTTCTGTTGGCCACGGCAGGTTGCTCTTTCTTGACCGAAGCCGGCTTGGCGGCCACGGCAGGCTGCGTTGTTGAGGCTGAGGCTGTTGGTTTGGTGACAGCAGACTTATGCGCGTCTGTCGCTGCCTGCTGATGGCTTTGAGGCTTGGATGCTTGACCAGCGGCTGCCTGGCGCATGAGCGTGACTTCGTCTTTGCGATACTGGTCTACAAAGGGGTCTTCGTTGGTGACCCGGTTGATGTAGGGGTCTCTCCCACCCCGTTGCTCGCTCACCTTACTTCCATTCTTCCACACCTCCGTATGTTCCAACATTCCGTTTTTGTCATATACACATGTGGTGCCATCCAGCACGCCGTTGCGGTAACAGAGCTTCATGCCTACGCTGCCATCAGGGAAGAACGAGATGGCCCGGCCATTGGCCTTGCCATGTGTGTACATCATGATAGACTCTACACGTCCTGACGGAAAGAACGTGCGAACCATGCCGTTGAGCACTGTGGCCTTGTCGTCAAATCTGCTGAAGGTGATATAATGCTTCTCACTCTTGAGCTGTCCGTTCATGTAGAAGTCCATCAATATCTTCTTGTGCTGGGCATCTGTGGCCAAGACACGATAGTAAGCGGCTGAGCGAGCGGAGCTTACTCCCTTGCCGTTCTTATCATAGAAGATAGCTCCATGGGGTATTCCGCGAAGCTTCTGAGTGCTCTGAGCGTACAGCAAAACAGGCATCAAGCCCGCCAATAATAGTATATAAAAGAAATGTTTCATTCCACTTGCATTATATTGTTGCGCAAAATTACAACTTTATTTACTTATATGCAAGTCCAGGCACATTACATTTTGATGGGCACAGCAAGTTCCAATCCTGTGAAATCGGCTTTCAACGCATGCGCGTTGACGTTGAAGCCCAGCGATATGCCGTTCATATTGGGCAACTCATAATGCACGCCTATGCGCTCGAAGTAGGGCTTTTCCAGTTGGTTGGCAGTGCATCCCATGTGCCGGTAGAGATAATAGCCCACGCCCATACGGGCAGAGAAACGGCCAACATAAACCTGATGCTTCAGTGCCAGAGCCACGCTCCAGGGGCTGTGCGGCTCGTCTGCATGTCCGCTTTGGGCATCCAGATAGGCTACGCGCGAGACATAATCGCCATAAAACACGTTCACTCCGATGCCCGAAGCCCAACGGGGAGCATACCGCCTGAGCATGTCTATCTGTAATGTGTAGGCTCCATAGAGGGCAAGATGGCGGGAGTGATAATCCTTATCCGTTTCTTTCAACTTGTATTGGTTGTTCTGCCAGCCCTCCAAGAGGGTCTTGGCTCCTACACCAAGGGTTGTTTCCAACATCCAGTAGGGCGTGAAACGAACAGCTTTCCATTGGCTGTAGGGCACTGACCCTGGTCGGCCGGTACTGCCTTCGTGGTATACCAGAGAGACAAAGGGACTGAACACATTCACCCCTTTATTAGGTCTTTTGAGCGCACCATTGCTGTGATGCGAGAAGTCTATGCCTGCCTTGACCGACCACTCCGGGGAGAGCATGAGGCGCACATAGGCTCCTGCCGTGAAGAAGATGTTAAGATGTGTGCCGATAAACTCGTTGTTGAAGTGTTGGTGGGGGTCGTAGGTGCTTGTAGCATAACCTATTCCTGTGCCCAGATAATAGCCTGCGCCCACCATCTTACCTCTATAGAGCGGACGATTGAACGTGGCTGAGAGGGTGTAGAAGTCGTTCAGGCGACAATAGGTTCCTTCTTCTGCCACGCTCCTGTGAAGCCTCACGCTGTGATTGCGGGTGTAGCGAAAGGCCAGGGAGAAATAAGGCAGGTTGTAGTCGGCCATCTCTCTGAGGTAGAGACTGTCGGTCGCCGAGTGTCTGCGTAACGCCCTTGCCCAGGGAAAATAATGTGCCTCGGCTTGCACGGCATAGGTTTGATTGCTCAGAAGCATGGAGCGCGTTGCGTCATCCTGACTGACAATGCGACCGGGAAGGACTCGAAGCTCATACGAAAAGGCAGTGGGAAGGGGCGCTGATGACACTTGCCGTGTTGTATCGGCACAGCCGGCTGAGACTGAAAGGGATGGCAGACAAGCACAGGTTAGCAAGAAAAAATTAGTCAAGAGATTCTTTATGCGCATAAGCTTACTCCTCGCTAAGGTCGGCTACCATTTTTCTATACATCGTGAAGAGACGGTTGCGTGAGATGAAACCCAGCAACTTGTCGTTGTCATCAAGCACCGGCAGCACCAAAGCGCCGGTCTTATCAAAGATGTTCATCACGTCTTCCATAGACTGCTTCATGCTGAGCGTGGCTACGGGAGGCGTCATGAGGTCCTTGACATGAAACCTATGATACAGCTCGGTGCGGAAAACGATGTTCCTAATCTTGTTGATGTCAATCTCACCCATGAAGGTTCCGTTCT
The DNA here is from genome assembly GCA_002480935.1 of Prevotella sp. UBA7782. Next base: position 14,405 of record DLDC01000139.1, read on the forward strand.
GATTAACAACGGGTAGGTAAGAGTCACGGCTATGACTGATAGCGTGAACCATCTGACCCATCTCCATATCTGGCATAACGGCCGTGTAATCGTGCTCCATCACACTGTCTAGACTCATCAGGGTGAGCACCGACTTATCGGTGTGATGCGTGAGCAGCTTGCCCTCTCTGGCCAGTCGCTGGGCGTAGATGCTGTGACGCTCAAAGATGTTGGTGGTGAGGTAAGAGGCCACCGTAACAATCATCAGGGGCAGAAACAGCTGATAGCCACCCGTAAGCTCGGCAATGAGAAAGATGCCCGTGAGGGGCGCATGCATCACGCCGGACATGACGGCTGCCATGCCCAAGAGGGTGAAATTGGTTTCAGGAATGTAAACGCCTATCTGCTCCATATTCCAAAAGCGGGAGAAGAAGAAGCCCATAAAACCGCCTATGAACAGCGAGGGGGCAAAGGTTCCGCCGCATCCGCCACCGCCATTGGTGGCCGAAGTGGCAAACACCTTGGTCAGGGTGACCAGTCCCACGTAGAGAAGCAACAGATTGGCGTGGCCGGCAAAGAGCGAACCGCGCAAGATAGAGTCCCAATCGGCCTCTGTCTTGCCCGTTATGAAGATGTCGAGAATGTCGTAACCCTCACCATAGAGCGAGGGAAA
>DLDC01000029.1:0-6232 GCA_002480935.1 Prevotella sp. UBA7782
TTATGCTGTCGTCGGCCACCCTTTGGCGATATTCCTCCGGCGTGATGGCGCGGTTAAGACCGCACAGCAAGTGGGCGTTATCATCAGACGGCAGCACATACCACATCTCCGTTTTTCCTCTCTTGTGGCCTTGTCGTTGTGCCACCTCATCGTTGGGGTGCACCTGAATAGACAGGTTCTTGCTTGCGTCGATGAATTTGATGAGCAGTGGAAACTCGTTTCCGTAGCGCTCGTACACCTTCTTGCCCACCAGCTTGTCCTTCAGCTCACTCACAAGGGTGTTGAGTGGCGTGCCGGCATAAGGTCCTTCGCTCACTTCGGTCTGCATACCGGGAAAGCCCGATATATCCCAGCTCTCGCCTATCTGGTCGCTTGTGGCTTCTACATGTTTTAATTTGGGCAGCTTGCCCCCTCCCCATAGCGTTTCCTTGAGGATGGGCTTAAATTTCAATAAACTCATTGTTGCTTGATTTCTTGTCTTTATTTATATCCTGATAATCTTTTAGTTTTCTTTCCAGAACGACGGCGTGAGGAGCACCAATACGGAGAACAACTCCAGCCTGCCCACGAGCATGAGGAACGAGCACATCCACTTGGCCAGGTTGGGCAGGTCGTTCCATGACATGGTCGGACCTATCTCAAGTCCCAGCGTAGGCCCTACGTTGCCCAGCGAACTGAGGGTTATGGTGATGGCGTTGGTGTTGTCGATGCCCTCTGCTATCATGGTGAACGAGCATATCAGTGCCAGCGCAAGGTATAGACCGATGAAAGCCAGCAGCGTGACGCGCTTAGACATGGCTACGTTCACCCCGTCTATCTTGAGCGGGAGCACGGCGTTGGGGTGCAGTATTTGCCTGAACTCGTTGCGTATCACCTTGATGAGCATCACGGCGCGTATGTCCTTAATGCCTCCGCTTGTTGAGCCTGAGCAGCCGCCGAAGAACATGCAGGCTGCCAGCACCACCCACGTGACGTGCGGCCACTTGGCTGCATCGTCGTTGAACAGTCCGGTTGTGGTGATGAACGACACTACTTGGAAGATGGCACTGCGGAAGGCGTGCTCTATGGCGTAATGGTTCTTCACGATAAGCTCCATCATGATGAACAGCGCGGCTCCCAGCACAAAGAACAGATAGAAGCGAAACTCGCTGTTCTTGAGCAGGCTCTTGAAGTTGAGCTTGGCCACGGAGAAATAGAGCAAGGTGAAGTTGATGCCCGACAAGAAGCAGAAGATGGTACACACATACTGCTCGCCGATGCCATAAGCCAGCACACTTGAGTTCTTTGTTGCAAAGCCTCCAGTGGCCGTTGTAGACATGGCGTAGTTGCAAGCATCGAACCAATTCATGTCGAAGATGCGGTAGCTTACGGTGCATACTATGGTGAGCACGAGATAAACCACCCAAATCCATTTGGCATTGGTGCTCAGCCGGGGGTGCAGTTTGGTCTTGATGGGGCCGGTGGCCTCGGCAGAGAACACCTTAACAGAGCCACCTACGAGCGATGGCAATATGGCTATGGTGAAGAACACGATGCCCAGNNTGGGTGAGCGAGCGCCAGAAAAGCAGCCCTTGCGGCAGGGCCTCAACATTGTCTATGATGGTGGCACCTGTTGTGGTGAAGCCCGACATCGTTTCGAAGAAGGCGTTGGTAAAGTCGGGTACGCAGCCGCTAAGTATGAAGGGCAGCGTGCCAAACAGTGAGAAGAGCACCCACACCACGGTCACCACGAAGTAGGCGTCGCGCCTGCTCAGCAGGTTGCGTGCGTGTTTTCCCGCTAGTCTGAAGAGCAGTCCCACGGCTGCCGTGATGGCTATGCTAAGCACAAAGGCCAGTGTGTCGCTGCCCCCATAGCACAGGGTGACGGCCAGGCACACTGCCATCATGATGGCCTCCAGGCACAGCAACGAGCCTAATATCTTGGAAATAAGTTTGAGATTCAGCATGACTTTTTAGTTAAAAAGTTTCTCCAGCTTCTTCAGGTCAACGTTGTGGCAGAACACCACCACCGAGTCGCCGGGCTCTATCTGCGTGTGTCCTGACACCAGCATACCCTCGTTGTTGCGCACCAGTCCGCCTATGGTCATGCCGCGGGGCAGTCCCAGGTCCTTTACAGGCTTCTTGGTGATTTTCGAACCTTGCACGGGCACAAACTCAGCCACATCGGCGTTGGCCGACATGAGATACTTCACGTTCTCTACGTTGGCGTCGAGCATCATCTGATAGATATGGCTTGCGGCGATGGTTTTCTTGTTGATGATGGTTCCTATGTCCAGACTCTCGGCCATATTCACATAGTCTACGTTCTCCACCATGGCCACCGTCTTGCGCACGCCCATGCGTTTGGCTGTCAGACATGCCAGGATATTGGTCTCGGCATTCGGCGTGAGCGACACAAAAGCCTGCGTGTTGCGTATGCCCTCCTCCGTGAGCAGTGAGAGGTCGCGGCCGTCGCCGTTAATGACAAGCACATCCTCGCTCAGGCAGTCGTTCAGCTCCTCGCAGCGCACGGGGTCTTTTTCTATAATCTTGGTGTTCATATATTCGGGCATTATCTTCACAGCTCTCACGGCAGTGTTGCCACCTCCCATCACCATGACGTTCTTCACGTCAACGTAATGCTCTTTACCTACTATCTTACGTATATAAGGAATGTAGTTTTTCGTGGTCATGAAGTAGGCCAGGTCGAAGAGTTGCAGTTTGTCGTTGCCGCCCGGTATGATGGTTTCGTCGCCCCTCTTGATGGCCACTACATGGTAGGGATCGTCGGGCCCGCTGATGTCTTTGAGCGGCTTGTCAAGTATGGTGCACGTCTGTCTGAGCTTAATGCCCAGCATGACGAGCGCTCCTCCGTGCACATCCCAGCGCTGTCTGACCCACGACATCTTCAGTCCGTTGATGATGTCTTTGGCAGCCAGCATCTCCGGATAGATGATGCTGTCGATGCCCATCTGCTTGAAAAACTCCACGTTGATGGGTTCTGCGTATTCGGCATTGTCTATCTTGGCCACCGTTTTGCGTGCTCCCAGGGCGTGTGCCATGGTGCAGCAGGTCAGGTTAGCCGTCTCGTCGGGCGTCACGGCTATGAAGAGGTCACAGTCTTGTACGTTGGCCTCGCGCAGAGCTTTAGGGCTTGTGGGCGACTGTTCCAAGGCCAGCAAGTCGTAGTCTCTTTGCAGTTTCTCCAGCTTCTCGGCGTTCTGGTCTATCAGTGTGATGTCCTGATTGTTCCTTGAAAGCAGCTTAGCCAGATAAGATCCTATGGCATAGGCTCCTGCAATGATAATCTTCATTTGAGTATTGTCTTTTTTATAGATTCTTTGTCAATGCCCACCAGCTCATACAACTGCTGTACGCTGCCTTGCTCCACAAAGTAGTCGGGCAGCCCCATGCGGGTGATGGAGGGGTGAAATCCATGGTCTGACATCCATTCAAGCACGGCCGAGCCGAAGCCTCCCGCGCGTATGCCGTCCTCGATGGTGATGATGCGGTCGAAGTTATGGCCTATCTCGCTGAGCAGATGCTCGTCCAGGGGCTTCAAGAAGCGCATGTCATAGTGTGCCACCGATATGCGTTTGCCCTCGTCTTCCAGCTCGGTGATGGCCCTTTCTACCTCGTTTCCTATGGGGCCGATGCTCAGCACGGCCACATCCTTGCCCTCTCTCAGCTGGCGGCCAGAGCCCACGCTGATGGCCTCAAGCGGACACTTCCAGTCTACGAGCACCCCTCTGCCGCGTGGGTAGCGCAGCACAAAGGTGCCCATGTCAGGCAGCTGGGCCGTAAACATCAGTCTTCTGAGCTCATGCTCGTCCATGGGCGAGGCTATGGTGAGATTGGGTATGGGGCGTAGGGCGGCCATGTCGAACGCGCCATGATGTGTTGCTCCGTCTTCGCCCACCAGTCCGGCGCGGTCCAGACAGAGCACAACGGGCAGGTTGAGTATGGCCAAGTCGTGTATGATGTTGTCGTAAGCGCGCTGCGCAAAGGCGCTGTAGATGTTGCAGAAAGGCAGCAGCCCGTCTTTCGCCATGCCGGCAGAGAAGGTCACGGCGTGCCCTTCGGCTATGCCCACGTCAAAGGTTCGGTCGGGCATCTCTTTCATCATGATGTTCATAGAGCATCCTGTAGGCATGGCAGGCGTAACGCCTACTATCCTGGGATTCTTGCGTGCCAGCTCCAAGAGGGTGTTGCCGAAGACGTCTTGAAACTTAGGTGGGATGTTGGTAGTGTCTTGTATCTGCCGCTCACCGGTTGCCGGATTAAACTTGCCGGGTGCGTGCCACACGGTGGCAGCGGCCTCGGCAGGCTTATAGCCTTTTCCCTTCACGGTGTGAAGGTGCAGCAGTTTGGGGCCTTTCATGTCTTTTATCTGTTGCAGAATGCGCACCAGTTCTGTCACGTTGTTGCCGTCGTAGGGTCCGAAGTAGCGTATGTTCATGCCCTCGAATATGTTTTGCTGATGCGAGATGGCCGACTTCAGGGCGTTGTTGAGCCTGATGATGCCCTTTCGTCTGTCGTCGTTGAGCAGACCTTTGGCGTGCAGCCACTGGCTGGCCTTGAAGCGCAGACGGTTGTAGGTGGCGTTGGTGTCTAGGTTAAGCAGATACTTCTCCATTCCGCCCACGGCGTGGTCTATGCTCATGTCATTGTCGTTGAGCACGATGAGCAGGTTGTTGGGACTCTGGCTCACGTTGTTCAGACCCTCGAAGGCCAGTCCGCCGCTCATGGCACCATCGCCTATGATGGCCACCACATGTCTGTTTTCGTTGTGCTGTAGCTTGGCCGCTACGGCCATGCCCAGTGCTGCCGATATGGAGTTAGAGGCGTGCCCGCACGTAAAGGTGTCGTATTTGCTCTCCAGCGGCGATGGAAACGGCATGAGCCCATGCAGCTTTCTGTTTTCGGAGAAGAGCTTTCTTCTGCCCGTGAGTATTTTGTGTCCGTAGGCCTGATGTCCCACATCCCACACCAGTCTGTCGTCTGGCGTGTTGAAAACGTAATGCAAAGCCACGGTAATCTCAATGGCGCCAAGGCTCGAGGCCAGGTGCCCGGGATTGACGGACAGCTCGTCTACGATGTCTTCGCGCAGCTCACGGCACAGCTCCGGCAGTTGCTCGGGCTTCAGCTTGCGCAAGTCGGAGGGATAGTTGATATGGTCCAGCAGGCCATACGTCTTTGCTTCACTCATTCGTCCTGTTGTCTTAAACAAGCGCAAAGGTAGTTTTTTTTCTCGAATAACACAAATTATATGCAGCCCTATTTTGCTTGTTGCCGAAGTGGCAAGGCTGTGATGGCAGTCGGCGTGTGGGGTGGGGCGGTGCGGAAGAGGCGTCTTGGCCCGGCAAGACCCTTGTTCTTGCCCGGCAAAAGTGCCTGTTTTACAACGTCAAAATGCCTGTTTCGCGCCCTTAAAACGGCACTTTTGCAAACAGCTTTGTATGTGGCTGCTGTTCAATGAGTTGCTGTAGGCCGTGCCAAGATGCCTCATAGCCGCTGAAGGACAGTAAAAAATGCTGTGAGAGTGAGCTTATATTAATGCTTTGAAATGAAATTAACAATAATAAAAGTCTTCCGTATAAACGAAAGACTTAATAAATATGTATATCCCAAAATATCGTCAGAACGACGCTTTACGGCTTGCTCACTCCTCTGTGGGCGTGCCTTCTATGACGGGCTCTTCGGGCTGTGGCTCTACGGGAGTAGTCTGGGCATGGTCTTCCCAGTAGCGTCTGAGCAGCTCGGTCATGATTTTTGCCGCCTTCACCGGCGCTATGTCATTGCCCAGTTTGTTGGCTACCTCGGCATAACCTTCCAGCATCTGCTGTCGGGCTTTCTTGCCCGGAAGGATGCTGTACAGCGTATTGGCGATGTTGTACACCCTGAATTTGTCGGCCAACAGCTCGCTCACCACCTCCTTTCCGGCGATGAGGTTGACCAAAGAGATGTAAGGCACCTTGATGACATGGTTGAAGAGAAAGCGTATGAGAGCCGGTACGGGCGTTTCGTAGCACACCACCTGCGGCACGCCCAGCAAGGCTGTCTCAAGCGTTGCGGTGCCACTTGTGACGAGAGCTGCCGTGGCATGAGCGAGCAGTTGATAGGTCTCGTCCTTTACGCGGCTCACGTTCTTGCCCTCAAGAAACTTGTCATAATAGCTGTCGTCGATGGATGGGGCACATGCCAGCACCATCTGGTAGTCGGCAAAGTGGCCCGCCGCCTCTATCATGGCGGG
>DLDC01000029.1:6256-13410 GCA_002480935.1 Prevotella sp. UBA7782
ATTGTCTTTTATCTCCTGTTTTCTGCTGCCCGCAAGCAGGGCTATGATGGGCTTCTCAGGCAGGTTGTGGCGATTGAGGAAGTCGGGGGTCGCCTCATGATATTGCGCCTTGAAGTAGCTCACCTCCTCTGCCGTAGGGTTGCCAACATAGTGTATCTTGTAGTGATGCTTACGCTCATAGAACGGTACTTCGAAAGGAAGGATGGAGAATATCTCATTAACATCTCGCTTAATGGCCTTAATGCGCCACTCTTTCCATGCCCATATCTTGGGCGAGATGTAATAATACACCGGTATCTGCGTGTGCTTATGCACGTATTTGGCTATTCCGAGGTTAAATCCGGGGTAGTCTACCAGTATCACCACGTCGGGCTTCCATTGCAGAATGTCGGCCTTGCACAGGCTCATACCCTTGAAGATGGCGGGCAGATGCATCAATACGGGCACGAAGCCCATGTAGGCCAGCTCGCGATAATGCTTCACGCGCGTGCCTCCTACGGCACTCATCAGGTCGCCCCCGAAGAATCTGAATTGGGCCGTAGGGTCTTCTTGCAGCAAGGCTTTCATCAGTCGTGAGGCGTGAAGGTCGCCGCTGGCTTCTCCGGCTATGATATAATACTTCATGGTTGCACGTCCTCCCACGTCTTCATACGTTCAATGACCTCATAATCAGTAACATCCAGTCTTGTAGGCGTAACCGAAATATAGCCGTGGGCGAGCGCCCACTGGTCGTTGTCGGTGGCTTCCGGCTCGTCGTTGCGATAGTCGCCCACCATCCAATAATAGTCATAGCCCCTGGGGTGCCGCTCTTTCACCACCTCGTGCGTCCAGCTTCCCCAGCCCATGCGGCAGAGCCTGATGCCCTTGAACGATGCCCCGACGGGGAAGTTCACGTTCAGGCACACGCCCTTAGGCAGTCCTTGGGACAGCACTTTCCGGGTGATGAGCCTCACCCAAGGGCGCAATGGCGACAAGTCGGCCTGCGGATTATAGTCGCAGGTGGAGAAGGCTATGGAGGGAATATACTTCATACAGCCCTCTCTGGCTATGCCCATGGTGCCTGAGTAGTGGTTGTTCACGCTGCTGTTGTCGCCGTGATTGATGCCTCCGAGTATCAGGTCGGGCCTTCGTCCGCCCAATATCGTGTCGAGAGCAATCTTCACACAGTCTACCGGAGTGCCGTTGCACGACCACACCTCGGCCCCTGGTATGTTGTGTCTTTGCTTGAGCAGCAGATAGTTAGTGGCCGAGAAGGCACACGAAAAGCCCGAGCGGGCAGCTTCGGGCGCACAAACCAGAATGTCGGCAAAGTCGCATAAAAAAGACACGAGAGCCTTGATGCCATTGGCATGATAGCCGTCGTCGTTGGATATAAGTATAAGGGGTTTCTTTACTTCCGTCATAAATAAATACGTGTTTTATGCGTGCAAAAGTACGAAAAAAGGTTTAAAATCACGCTTTTTCGAATAAAATATGTATCTTTGCAGTTATCTAACGTTTGAGAAGAAAGATACAATGGGAAAGATCATAGCTTTAGCTAATCAGAAGGGAGGCGTGGGTAAGACCACGACAACCATTAATCTTGCCGCCTCGCTCGCCACGCTTGAGAAGACGGTGCTTGTGGTTGACGCTGATCCGCAGGCCAATGCGTCGAGTGGATTGGGCGTAGACATCAATCAGGTGGACTGTTCTATTTATGAGTGCATCATTGATCATGCCGACGTGCATGAAGCTATTTACACCACAGACATAGACGGGCTGGACATCATTCCGAGCCATATAGACCTAGTGGGTGCGGAGATTGAGATGATGAATCTTAACAACCGCGAGCGCAAGATAGCCGAGATGCTCAAGCCGATACGTGACGACTACGACTATATATTGATAGACTGCAGCCCCTCGCTGGGCCTGATTACGGTGAATTCGCTTACGGCGGCCGACTCTGTCATCATCCCCGTGCAGTGCGAGTTCTTCGCTCTGGAGGGCATCAGCAAGCTGCTCAACACCATAAAGATCATCAAGAGCAAGCTCAACCCTAAACTGGAGATAGAGGGCTTTCTGCTCACCATGTACGACTCCAGGCTCAGGCTGGCCCGTCAGATATACGACGATGTGAAGCGGCACTTCCAGGAGCTGGTGTTCAAGACGGTCATCCAGCGCAACGTGAAGCTTAGCGAGAGCCCCAGCCACGGCTTGCCCGTGATATTATACGATGCCGATTCAAACGGCGCGCGCAACCATTTGGCTCTGGCAAAGGAAATTATTGACAAGAACGAGAAACAGGTAAAATAAAACATCATGGCAGTACAGAAGAAATATGGCAAAGGTGGAAAGGTGAACGCCTTGGGCAGAGGGCTCGATGCTCTCATATCTACTGAGGCGGTGAGCACGGCAGGCAGCTCTACCATCAACGAGATCGCTCTCGACCAGATTGAGCCTAATGCCGACCAGCCGCGGCGTGACTTCGACCAAGCGGCGCTGGAAGACTTGGCCAACTCCATCAAGCAGATAGGCATTGTGCAGCCCATTACGCTCCGACAGATAAGCGAGAACCGCTTTCAGATTATTGCCGGCGAGCGCCGGTGGCGGGCCTCTCAGCTGGCCGGACTGAAGACCATACCGGCATATATACGTACCATCAAGGACGAAAACGTGATGGAGATGGCCCTCGTGGAGAATATCCAGCGAGAGGACCTGAACGCTATAGAGATAGCTTTGGCCTATGAGCATCTGCTCAAGATGAGTGGCATGACACAGGAAAAGGTGAGCGAGCGCGTGGGAAAGAGCCGTGCGGCCATAGCCAACTATCTGCGGCTGCTCAAGCTTCCGGCTCAGGTGCAGGTGGCTTTGCAGCGTAAGGAGATTGATATGGGCCATGCCCGCGCCCTCCTTTCGCTGGATAGCCCGTCGCTACAGCTCAAGCTTTTCAAGGAAATACAAAAGAATGGCTACTCTGTAAGAAAGGTGGAGGCTCTCTGCCAGCAGCTGAAAAACGGCGAGGACTTGCAGGGCGCGAAGAAGACGGTGAGCGTGAAGAAGCGCCTGCCGGATGAGTTCAACGAGCTGAAAGCCCACCTCTCCGACTTCTTCGACACTAAGGTGCAGATGACATGCAACGAACAGGGCAAGGGAAAGATAAGCATTCCTTTTGCCAACGAAGCAGAGTTGGAGCGTATCATGCTGGCATTTGACAAACTGAAACAATAAGCACCGTGCAGCGCAACACTATCATAATGAGCCTGAAAACCATGGCCGCGGCTCTCTCGGCTGTGCTCTTGATGATGCCGCAGGGCCTCATGGCACAGCAAAACGACCTTGTGGCGCAGGCCGGAGAAACGGTTTTCGCGCCCATGGGCGGCATGGCTGATGAGGCTACAGCCTCGTTCAGCGTTCCTGAGATGAGGATGCAGCCGCTCACGTTGGCAGCCGACACCACGCCGGTAAAGGTTAAGCAAAAGGTTCCGAAGGACTGGAGCACATGGAAACCTGAGCCTAAACGGGCTCTGTGGCTGGCTCTCGTATTGCCCGGCGCGGGGCAGATATACAACCGTAAGTACTGGAAGCTGCCCATCTTCTACGGTGGCGTAGTGGGCTGCATATACGCAATGACATGGAATAACCAGATGTATCATGACTATGCGCAGGCATACATGGACATCATGGATAACAATGATGCCACGCAGAGCTATAACCAGTTCTTGCATTTAGGCAACAAGATAACCGAGGAAAACAAGGCGCGCTACACGCAGCTCTTTAAGAAGCGCAAGGACAGATACCGCCGTTGGCGCGACCTGAGCGTCTTCTCCATGATAGGAGTGTATGCTCTGTCGGTGATAGATGCTTATGTAGACGCCTCTTTGTCAGACTTCGACATATCCAAGGACCTCACCTTGCACGTGGCTCCGTCGGTTATCTCAACCTCATCTTCGGCTTCGCCCACACGCTCATCGGGCGTTGGAGTGGGGTGTAGTCTTACTTTTTAAGTGAATATGAATAGAAAACATATATATACAGTAATATTATTGGCAGTTATGTCAGTGTCGGCAGGCGCGCAAAGCCGTGCAGACAATGACTATATCACTGTGACTGACGACAACGGGAAGAAGCAGGAAATAGACGTGCCATCGTCTTTATCGCTCAATGTAGACAGTATGCTGAACCTCTATCACTCTAAGATGTACCTCTCGAAAGGTTCAGACTGTAACTACAGAAACTATGACCCGGAGACCGACCGGCAGACTATTATAGAACGGTTGCGCCGGATGCCCACTATCATGGAGATGCCTTACAATGAGGTTGTGCAGAAGTTCATCGACAGATATACCAAGCGCGCTCGCCGACAAGTGAGCTATATGCTGGGCGCAGCCAACTTCTATATGCCCATCTTTGAGGATGCCCTCGACGCTTACGGGCTGCCACTGGAGCTCAAATACCTGCCGGTCATCGAGTCGGCGCTAAACCCTAACGCCGTGTCACGCGTAGGCGCGGTGGGTCTATGGCAGTTTATGCTGCACACGGGCAAGCAATATAACCTTGTTGTTAACTCGCTCGTAGACGAACGGCGCGACCCCGTAAAGGCCTCGTATGCCGCAGCCCGTTATCTGCATGACCTATATAATATATATCATGACTGGAATTTGGTGATAGCAGCCTACAACTGTGGACCGCAAAGACTCAACAAAGCCATTCACAGGGCGGGCGGTGAGACCGACTATTGGAAGATATATCCTTACCTGCCAAAGGAGACAAGAGGATACGTTCCCTCCTTTATTGCCGCCAATTACATCATGAACTATTATTGCGAACACAACATCTGCCCCATGGAAACACAGCTTCCGGAGAAGTCAGACACCGTCATGGTGTGCCAGGATGTGCACCTGGAGCAGATTGCCAGCGTGCTGGGCATCGACTTGAACCAGCTAAAGGAGCTTAATCCCCAATACAGACAGAACGTTGTCAACGGCTATACGCAACCCTCAGCCATACGCTTACCGCAGAATTATATAGGTAAGTTCATCGACAACGAGAATGCTATCTTTCAGTATGACAATGACCGCTACTTCACCAAACGCTCAGAGGTGGAGATTGGCGGCAGCAAGCGCACAGCTCCGGTATATCGCAATGGCGTTGTCATGGTCAACAATCAAGACATGAGAGTAGGCGCCAAACAGAACCCAACTGCTCAGCGTAGCACGCCCAGTCAGCAGCCTTCGGCCAGTAAAACAGCCAATGATGAGACTACCATAAGGGTGTGCAACGGGCAGACTCTATACAGCATAGCAGCCTCACACGGCGTTACGGTTGAGCAGATAAAGCGCCTTAACAACCTGAAGTCTAACAGTATTGTGGTGGGAGAGCAACTGCGGCTGAAGTAGCTCGCCTCACATTAATATTTATATCGCACGATTATGGAGAATGAGAAAGCATTAGAACAGAAAGAGAAGGCCGAAGAGAAGATGGTGGACGAGGCTTTTCAGCATCTGCTCGACAGTTATCTTGCCTCACGCCACCGTAAGAAAGTAGACATCATAACCAAGGCTTTCAACTTCGCCCGACAGGCTCATAAGGGCGTGAAGCGTCTCTCCGGCGAACCATATATCATGCACCCCATTGCCGTAGCGCAGATTGCGTGCAGCGAGATGGGGCTCGGCTCTACCAGTATTTGCGCCGCCTTGCTGCATGATGTGGTGGAAGACACCGATTATACTATAGAAGACATCGAGAATATCTTCGGCTCTAAGATAGCCCAGATTGTGGATGGGCTCACGAAGATAAGCGGTGGCATCTTCGGCGAACAGGCTTCGGCGCAGGCTGAGAACTTCAAGAAGCTGTTGCTTACCATGAGTGATGACATACGCGTTATACTCATCAAAATATGCGACCGTCTGCATAACATGCGCACATTGGCCTCTCAACCCGCCAACAAACGCTATAAGATAGCAGGCGAAACGCTTTACATCTACGCCCCCCTGGCCAATCGTCTGGGCCTGAACAAGATAAAAACGGAGCTGGAAGACCTGAGCTTCCGCTACGAGCATCCCGATGCTTATGCTGCCATAGAGGCTAAGCTGGCCTCCACGCAAGAGTCGCGTGACACGCTCTTCAAAGACTTTACCGATCCCATACGTAAGGTGTTGGATGACATGGGCTATGATTATCAGCTCAAGGCACGCGTCAAGAGCCCTTATTCTATATGGTGTAAGATGCAGAACAAGCATGTTACATTCGATGAGATATACGATATTCTGGCCGTAAGAATTATCTTCAAGCCCAAGAAACGCGAGGAAGAGGTGAACGATTGCTTCAATATCTACGTAGCCATCAGTCGTATTTACAAGAGTCACCCCGACCGTTTGCGCGACTGGGTGAACCATCCTAAAGCCAACGGTTACCAGGCTCTGCACGTAACACTCATGTCTAAGCAAGGCCGATGGATAGAGGTGCAGATACGCTCCGACCGTATGGATGAGATAGCTGAGCAGGGATTTGCCGCTCATTGGAAGTATAAAGAGGGCGGAGAGATAACAGAAGACGATGGCGAACTCAACGATTGGCTGCGCACCATCAAGGAGATACTCGACGATCCGCAGCCCGATGCCATGGATTTTCTGGATGCTATCAAGCTCAACCTCTTTGCCTCAGAGATATTCGTGTTCACTCCGAAGGGCGAAATCAAGACGATGCCGGCCGGATGTACGGCTCTCGACTTCGCGTTTCAGATACACACGTTCCTGGGAAGCCACTGCATAGGCGCCAAGGTGAACCATAAGCTCGTGCCGCTAAGCCATAAGCTCAAGAGCGGAGACCAGGTTGAGATACTCACCAGCAAGGCACAGCATGTGCAACCCTCATGGATTAACTTCGTGAGTACGGCCAAAGCAAAGGCCAAGATACAGGCCATACTGCGCAAGGAGGGCCGGCAGGTGCAGAAACAAGGCGAAGAGATACTCAACTTATGGCTCAAGAGCAAGGGCTTAGAGAGCACCCCGTCGGTCGTTGACAAGCTTTGCGCCTTTCATGATATACAGAATCCAGAGAACTTTTTCCTTGCCTTAGGCGAGAAAACCATTATCTTGGGTGATAAAGACCTGGAGGAACTGCGTGGCAAGTCGTGCAAACAGCAAGTGAGCGGGTGGCGTAAGTTCGTGCCATTC
>DLDC01000029.1:13418-18906 GCA_002480935.1 Prevotella sp. UBA7782
CCCAGCCGGCTCTTCAGCCACAATACATCGTGGTGGGGAAAGACTTCAACAAGAAGCTGCCGGTCATCATTACCGAAGAGAATATCAACCAGTTTGTCTTTCCACATTGCTGCCATCCCATACCCGGCGATGACATTCTGGGCTACATAGACAATATGGGCCATGTGGAGATACACAAGCGCGCCTGTCCTGTGGCGGCCAAGTTGAAGGCCAGTTATGGCAACCGCTTGCTTGACGCCAAATGGGATATGCACCACATGTTGTTCTTTGATGCCGTTGTAGAGATACGAGGCATCGACCGCAAAGGCATGTTGCGCGATGTCTCTGAGGTGCTGGCCAATCAGCTCAACGTTAACATTCACAAGCTCATCATCTCCAGCGACAAGGGCATCTTCGACGGTTCTATAGAGCTGAGGGTGCACGATCGGGCCGAGGTGAGCAACATTATCAGTCATCTCAAGAAGATAGACGACCTGCAAGAAGTTCAACAAATCATGTAATACAATGAAAAAACTACTTTTTATACTAATCGCTTTAAGCTGTCTGCAGGTCCAGGCGCGCGGCAAGTACGATAACACCGACACGCTGGTAGTGGCTCGCGATGGCACAGGAGAGTTCAGAACCATTGCCGAGGCAGTGGAGGTGTGCCGTGCTTTCATGGAATACACTAAGGTGATATACGTGAAGAACGGCACCTATAAGGAGAAGCTTGTCATTCCGTCATGGCTCACCAATATTGAGATTGTGGGGCAAGACCGTGACAAAACCGTCATTACCTACGATGACCATGCCAACATTCTCAATCCTCCTACGGGCAAGCCGATGGGCACCTTCCGCACTTATACCGTCAAGGTGGAGGGATGCAACATCACCTTCCGCAACCTTACGATAGAGAACAACGCGCCCCGGATGGGGCAGGCGGTGGCCTTGCACACCGAGGGAACGCGGCTGGCTTTCGTTAATTGTCGCATTCTGGGCAACCAAGACACCATCTACACGGGTATGCCCTACACCAAGCTCTATTTTCTCAACTGCTATATCGAGGGTACAACCGACTTCATTTTCGGCCCTTCTACGGCATGGTTTGAGGGCTGTGAGATATATAGCAAAGTCAATTCTTACGACACTGCCGCCTCAACACCCAAGGACAGCAAGTATGGTTACGTGTTCGATAAGTGCAAGCTCACCGCTGCCGACTCGGTGACAAACGTTAAGTTGGGGCGTCCCTGGCGCGCTTATGCCTACACGCTGTTCATGAACTGCGAGATGGGCAAGCACATAGCACCTCAAGGATGGCATAACTGGGTAGACTATCATGACCCTGCTAAGGAGAACACCGTGCGCTATATGGAGTATAATAACTATGGTCCCGGCGCAGTAAAGAGCGGTCGTGTGGCATGGGCCAGGCAGCTCACCAAGGCCGAGGCTGCCAAGATAACACCCCGAGAGGTGTTCGACGGTGATGTGAGTTGGATACCGCAGAGATAGTCATACCTCTCTTTGAGTTGATAAAACTCATGTTTAAACCTTAACGCTCCCCGTGGCTCATCTGTCATGCTGGAGCGTTTTTGTTGCTATTATTCCCACTCCTCTGCTTCCGTCCTCAGCGGATTAATTGTCTGGAATATTCTTTTTGGAGGCTTTCATCGGGTATATAGCCCTTTTCTCATCATATTTTTTCGACTTCCATCCCTTTTGACAGTATCATCATATAGAAAATAGAACATAACCAAGATGAAGCAAAGCGTTGGAGACGACATCATCAGCCAGTGCCGAGAAGGAAATCAAGAGGCTTTCAGACGGCTCATGGGGGAGCATCAATCCATGGTGTTCTCCCTTGCCCTGAAGATGTTGGCCAACGAGCAGGATGCCGAAGACGCTGTGCAAGACACCTTTCTGAGGGTCTGGCAGCGTCTGGACAGCTATTCGCCTGCACGCGGAAAGTTCACCACATGGCTCTATGCCATTGCCTCACACGTCTGTCTGGATCGACTGAAAAGCAAACGCCATAGCCAGCCACTTCCCGGCGATGAGAAGGTGCTACGCCATTATATGGCCACGATGAGTCCCGATCTGCAACTTGAAAACAAGAATCTGGCATCCGTCATTCGTGTGTTGGTCGCAGGGCTGAGCGCCAAACAGCGTCTGGTTTTCACGCTGCGCCTTCTCGAAGGTCTGCCTGTCAGCGAGATAGAAGCCATCACGGGCATGACGGCCGATAAGATAAAGAGCAACCTGTATGTTGCCCGACAACGAGTGAAACAACAATTAAGCAACTTAGGATATGGAAAAGAATGATGAGCTTTTAAGCAATCTCTTCAGCAACTTGCAGGCTCAGCACCCCGTGCAGAGCCATCCTGACGTGGCGTTGGACAGCGTGATGGCACGTCTGAATAACCATTCATCAAGGCGAGCCTTGGTGCTTGTCCTCCGCATAGCCGGTATAGCAGCCTCGCTGCTGCTTCTTCTGGGGCTTGCTCTGCACCCGTCGCATCCTTCAGAACCTACAGTTGCGATGGCTTACCAGCAAACGGTGCTCTCGCAGAAGCATGATGCACACTACGTGAAAGGCAAGTTCTTCGACAAAACTCCTTATGATATCATTAACATTAAGCAGAAATATGATGAAAGCATCCACTAAACTATTATTGCTTGTTTGTGCCACGCTGCTCCTCTCATGTGAGGATGATTATCATTGTGGCCTGACAACCACCGTCCATCAAGACGGCAGCTTTACGCGCGAGTATGCTTTGCGCCTCGATTCCGCCCAGCTTATCAGCGGCCGCGTAGACAACAGTAAGAATATGGTGCAACTCAGCGGCCCTTGGAAACTCACGTGGACGGTGAAGGGCGACAGCACACGCCACCCTCTGCCCATGGATAAGGATACTTATCAGCGTCTGGCAGAGCTATGCCGACAAGCCCATACCAAGGTAGAAGACACCGTCGTGGTGTATGCCATGCGGCATTTCGCCTCAGCTCATGACATGGCCAAGGGCACCCGGCTCAAGGTGGGCACGCTCACCCTGACCCCAAACATAAGTTTCAAGAAGTCGTATAGGTTCTTTTGCACCACCTATCAATATAAGGAAACCTATCCCGGACTTAGCCACCGCTTCGCCGTACCACTCAGCCAATATTTCACAAAAGATGAGATGGGCTATTGGTTCAGCGGTCATCCCGACCTCACGTCAGCCTTGAGCGGCATGGAGGCAGATGATGTTATACAACGGTTGAAAGCACAATACTCTAAATGGATAGCCGCCAACGACTTCGAGATAACCTATCAGGCCCTATTGGCAGCTTATTCTCAGGCCGGCCCTGGTGCGTTGCCCAAGCGGCAGTTCAAGGGCCTTCATGACAAGCTCATGGCGTCTTATATAGAAGAATGTGGCGAAGAGGCTCAAATGATGAACAAGGCTGAATGGCTGTGTAAGCAATTGCACACCGATGCTTACACTCGAATTCTGAACGATGACACGCTCATGAGCAAGGTAACAGAGCAAGAAAGCGACTTCATGGCCCTGTCGATGCTGAAAGTAGACTATCAGCTCTTCATGCCATCAAGCGCTTCTCAGCCTGCGCTGTCTACCCGTTTGCTGGGCAGCAGGCTCTTTGTCGGCAGCGCCACACTCAGTTCTAGCGCAACGGTGTCGCACACCTGGACTTATGTATTCATCATTCTGGTGCTTCTTGCGGCACTCGTCGGCCTCATCATCGTTCGTCATCGGCGTTGATGGCTGGCTGCTCGGCATGTCATCATGAGCAGATAGCTCTGTCTGATAAAGTATATAGGCGCATAGTTCGTGTGAGCTATGCGCCTATAAATGTGTCTTCTTACCACATTTCAGCCGTTATGGCGACGGTATATTCAACTACTCCCGAAAAGGTTTCGCCTGATCGTTTTGCCAATTAGGCCATCTTGCACTTCAAAACAGGCCTTTTTAGCGCGCGAAATAGGCACTTTTGCAATGCGAAATAGGCACTTTTGGCTAATGCCTGTATTATCGCACGTTGCGAGAAACGCCTATTCCAACGTGTCGAACTGCTTTTTCAGCTCTCGGAGCTCATCGCGCACCGAGATGAGACTGTTGAGAATCTCAGCCGATTTGTCGGCTCCCGAACGGTTTTGTTGCAGCATCTTGCGTGCGGCGGAGAGCTTAAAGCCCCTCACTTTCACCAGATTGTATATCACTTTGAGCTGTGCTATATCCTGTTTGCTGTATTGTCGCACCTTGTTGCCCGTTGTCTTGGGGCGCAGATGCGGAAACTCCTGCTCCCAGAAGCGCAACAGGCTGGGGCGCACATGAAACATCTCAGCCACCTCTTTGATGTTATAGTAGCGCCTGTCATCATCCAACTGTATCTTGCTAGTATCTACCATGTTGCCCTTTGCGGTCTCGTTGTCGGGCTGCACGGGGCTGTTTTTCTCATTTTCCATGCTCTCGCTCTTTGATTGTTTGGGCAAAGTTACGTTTTTTTTGCCGAAGAACCATCATGTCAGTCCATATAATTTGTTTTTTAATGCTTTCTTTTTTTTCGCTTCATTTTGTTCCTTATGTCTTCCCCAATTCTATTATTTAATAGGTAACAAGCCGGGCTGTATGGATAACATCGCCATTACAGAGAATGAAGTACAGAGAAATATGCACCTTTCTGAGTATAAAAAGACGGATGGTGCGTCATGATATAAACGGAAATATCATGAAGAAAACCCAAATTTTGTTGCTTTCAGTGTTGTCTTTTCTGCCCTTACTCTCTTTGAGGGCGCAAGAGCGTGTGGCCCAATGGTCNNGTATAAGTATCACACCCCTCAAAATCCCTTTACCGACGTAGAGCTGTCGGCCATGTTCATACACGACGCCACGGCCGATACCGTCAGGGTGTGCGGCTTTTATGACGGCGACGACACCTTCAGGGTGCGCTTTATGCCCACCAAGCAGGGGCGGTGGAGGTATGTTACCACATCGGGCGTAGCCGAGTTGAACGGCAAGCGCGGTGAGATAGAGTGCACGGCACCCGCTGCCGGCGAGCATGGCATGGTGCAGGTGGGGCCCGACCAATCGTTCTGTTATGCCGACGGGTTGCGCTATGACCCCGTGGGCACCACGTCTTATGCCTGGATACATGCCTCCGAGGCCCGTCAGCAGCTCACCTTGCAGTCGCTTGGCAAAGCAGGTTTCAACAAACTGAGGTTCTGCGTCTTTCCCAACAACAGTGTGAACGAGCTCCCAAGCCTCTATCCCTTCAAGCTGCTTTCCAGCCAAAAAGACAGCACGGGGCACACTCGCTACGTGTGGGACTACTCGCGTTTCGACCCCAAATTCTTCCAGCATCTGGAGAAATGCATCGACGAACTGAAGCAAATAGGCGTAGAGGCCGACCTGATACTCTTCACACCGTATGACGAAGGCCGTTGGGGATTCGACCGGATGACGCAGGAGACCAACATGAGATACCTCAAGTATGTGGTGAGCCGATTGGCTTC
>DLDC01000191.1:0-199 GCA_002480935.1 Prevotella sp. UBA7782
AAAGACGCACAAGGAAAGGCATTGCACTTTGCCGACGCCATTAAAAGAGCCAAGAAGAGTCCTAATTACACCACGCAATGGGATGACATTCTGGTGGTAGGTGAGACCCTGCCGAAGACCAAAAACTAATATTCTGCCCGGTCTGAGCACCATTTTCAGGCCATAACTATCGGTATATCAAGTAGCAAAAGAAATCCCT
>DLDC01000191.1:213-16993 GCA_002480935.1 Prevotella sp. UBA7782
CCCGCCACATCCTAACGGACATGACGGGAAGACAATAAAAGGTAATCCTGAAATACTATTTCACTACAACTTTCTTCACTGTAGAAGCGTTCTTTACGATATACGTACCCGTTCTGAGCGCCTTGAGCGCCTCTTGCTCGCTGGCATAAGAGCCCAGAAGCACGCCGTTAAGCATATAAACCTTGCACTCACCATCCTGCGTTTGCACCTCACGAATGCCCGTTGCGGCAGGCAAAGTATAGCCGAACGACCTCAAAGAATAGGTTGTCGTAGCCTCGCCTGATGTGGTGTTGGTGGCTCCGGAGGGCATGATGCCGAAGTAATAAAGACCCGTTTCCGGTATAACATATTTGCCATTGGCCGTCAAAGAGCTGCCCGTGAGGTCGTTGCCCCGCATGATTTGCACGCTGAAACTATCGGGCATGTTGGCACGGGCAACATAAACGCCCATAGAAATGCCTGCTTTTGCCTCGTCAGAAAGCAGTTGCGGCTGGTCGATAGCAATGCTATAGCCCATCGAGAGGTTCACAGTGTCGCCCTTTTCGAACTCAAAGGCAGGTGAAACCATCATACCCGGCAACTCAGTAGCAGCCAGTTGAGCCTGCAGAAGCTGCTTCACTTCAAGTGCGCCAGCATCTGATGATGATGCCGTCCACTGCTGGAACTGGCTTGACGGGTCGTAGTGATACCACTCATTGGCCCTATTCTGGAAGTCGGCCTCATAGCTGTTAGCCTTCAATCCCGTTGTTACGGGAGCGTCTATGGCAAACTGATCCATGTAGAGAACGCCCAGAACCTTCGTCGAAGTGCACTTGATGCCGATGTAATAATCACCATCCTCTGCTAAAGTAAAGGGAGCGATGACCTTGCGATAACGCTTGTTGGGAGCCACCAAAGCAGTGTCGGTGTCAAACACAAGCTGCGTCATGGAGTCTGGCTCGCATGCCTTTCCTACATAAACGGCAAACTTTTGACCATACGAAGACACCTTTTTACCATTAAGGAAAGTACGATAGAAGAAACTCAAGTCATACGTTCCGGCCGGTATATGTATGCATCCTGAGTAAGCCCAGTCGCCATCTGAAGCTGCCGCCCTGTGATGGCTGATGGCTCCTGTGCCGTTATATGCAGCCGAAGAAGAAGTGTATGAACCCGTGCGCCAGCCGCCCTTCAGCTTCCATTGGTTCTGATGCGCGGTACTGTCCAGATTTTCTGAGTATGGCAGCTCAGCGTTTTCGTAGCGTTGAATAGCCGCAAAGGCCCACTTATTATTGAAAGTCTCGGCGTCGTTTGCAGCTACTGCCTCAACACTTACCTTGTAAACACCCGGCTTAGTGAATACTCCCGCAAGCGGATAAGTGGTGCTTACCGTGTCACCGGGCTGCAATGAGGTAGTAAGAGCCGATGTTGCGACCACGTTATCATTCACCAGATAGTTCAAAGTGAGGCCATTCAGAGTGGTGGCGCCCCTGTTCTGCAGGCTCACATGCACCGTGTCGGCGTCTATTCTGAAGTCGTTCACCGCCGT
This sequence comes from Prevotella sp. UBA7782, assembly GCA_002480935.1. Next base: position 1,742 of record DLDC01000191.1, read on the forward strand.
ATGTGATGCTGTTGTGATAGCCACATCGGCATAATTGTCCAGCCGAACGTCATCGAGCACGATGTCATGACCCATTCCCAGGTTATGGAAAGCCACGTAGTAAAGTCCCGGTTCAGTGATATCTACAGTGGCAAAGCCCTGCTTATACACATTCACATTGTCGTCTGTTATCTCATCTATGGCTATAGGCTCCACCTGTTCCAGCTCAGCTGGCGTTCCTGCTTTAGACACATAGGCCTCCAAGTCGGTTTTTTCAGTAGACAGAGCTGCGCTGAACGTGGTCACATAGAAGTAAGACAGGCGCTGCTTACCGGCCTGAGTGATGTTGATGGCAGGCGATATGAGCCAGTCATCATGTGCTACTCCCGCCGCACTACTGATATAAGCAGCATGCGTACCATTCTTTGCGTAGTTCAAGCTACCCCTCACCACACCGCTCATCATCCAATATATGGGGTCAGCATCGGGGTTGTAAGTATTCCATGTATTCCAAGTAGCACTGTCCTCAAATGTTTCCTGATAAGGATAAGCCACAGGCTGATAGAAGTAAACACTCTTGCTGATAGTATCATTCTGTGCCGTTACGGCCAACGCATGACTACCGTCAGTCAGGCTGAGTGCCTTGTCAAAGGTATAGCTTACGCTCTTTCCGGATGCAATGTCAGGTAGAGTGCCCTCATCCGTCACCGTTCCGTCTACCAAGAGCTTGGCTTTCAAGCCTTGTGCCGTTTCACTTCCGAGATTAACAAACGTTGCCGTAACGCTCAGATTGTCGCCCGACACATGCGCGGAAAGAAGCGGGCTGGTGATAGCCGTGGGCTTTACGACCACTGCTTCGGGCGTGTAGAGGCTGATACTGTCTACTAGCAACTGGGTGGTGAAGCCACTGTTGAGCGTCAGACTCACCCTATAATCTTTGCTCTCCGGCACATTCAGTATGGCCTGAGTGGCCTGATAGTCATCAGATGACGTGAAGTCCATGGCCTGCGTGAGCACCTTTGTGCCGGCAGTGTCAAGTAGCTGAATGGTCATCGTGCCGTTGGCGAGGCTCTTAGAGTGCAGCATAAAGCCCACCTTACCCTTAGGCAGGGGTATCCAACCACTCACCAGCTCGCTCGTTCCGGCCGGTGGCGTGATGTAACTCCACGCATGTATGCCCTTGGCATCATCGTCGGCATAGCTCCAGCCATACACCGTGCCCAGCCGGTCGTACGAATAACTGCTCTCCCAATCGGTACTTGCGGAGGCCCGTGTCATGCTGTATGGGAACGAGAGATGCCTGTCTATGGTCACCGACTGTGCCACGCTGTCGTTGTCATGGTTCAAGTCGGCGTCTGCCTGTGCCCAAGCTTTCACCGTATGAGGCACGCCTTGCGACAGCTCCAGACTGTCCTTGAACACGTGTTCCACCTCTTGTCCGCGCGCAAGCGTGCCATCCAGCGTCTCGCTCACAGGCGTTCCGCCATCTATACTATAGAGAACCTTGACGCCCGANNGCATCAAATCCGTTGTTGAAAACCTTCACCGTGACGGGCTGCTTGGCGCTATAACCCGACTGCGGAGACGCCAGTTTGCTGACGCGAACGTCTGATCCGCGCTTCGTGTCTATGCTTACATTATCTATATATACGTTGTTACTGGTGTAAGCCTTGCCCGAAGTGTTGCCATAATCATGGAAAGCAATGCGGATGGTCTTACCTGCCCAGGCACTCAGATCAAGGCTGTAGCTCTGCCACACGGTGCTCGTCATAGGCGTAAAAGTGAGCAACTCGTTGGTAAAACCGGTGGTGTCGGCCCCTGCTTCAGACACCAACACGCTGAAATGGGTGCGTGATTCCTCCGGTGTAGTATTGGTTGAGTTGAACCCACCATCTGCTACCATCATGAAGTTGAGCACTCCATTCTGCGGCACAGTAACCTCCGGAGACACCAGCCATGAGCTTGGCGCGGGGCGGGAAGCCGATGTCCGGCTTGTATTAGAGCGTATCGCGTAGGTGCCGCCGCCCGTAAAGCCCTTGTAATACTTGCTGAAAGTGGAGTATTTCACCACTTGCCACTTATAAGTAGTGCCCGTGTTGTACGTCGTCCAACCTTCAGGCACACTGCCCTCATGCTCAAAATCTTCGCTGAAGCTCTGCGCCTGAAGGCCCAAGGAAACAGCCAAGAAGAGCAAAAACAATAATTTTTTCTTCATAAGCATTTCTTATTTATAGCATCAATTATTTCTGAATATACTTTTTTCCGTTCTGTATATACAGACCCTGAGCCTTACCTGAGAGCTTCACGCCGCCCTGGTTGTAGCGTGGGGAGGCCTGTCCGGCAGCCTGGCTCACGCCGTTTATGCCCGTCACCTCGGCATCGCTCATGCCCACGATGCTGAAACGGCTCCAGCCCTCGGCCGCCTTATACTGGTCGAGCAGCGACTCTGGCACGTGGATAGTGGTCATGGCATAGAGCGACTCGTCGAATCCTGTGCCACCTCCCAGCACTATCGGGCTGAAGAGATAGAGGTCTTTCAGGCTCAGACTGGCTGTGTTCTTATATTTTGTAGAATAATTATTTTTGTGCTGAGGCTAAATTAATAAGCTGAGTAAGTGAAGGTTAAGCGATTTTTCATCTTTTTGTCGAAGTTGGCCAAAACAGGGGATTTTCAAAAAACGTAGCACAAACGTAGCAATTAGCAAAAAAGTGGGCTGTTTGCCGGTGGGGAACCAACAAACAGCCCTATATGTAATCTTCCTTACCCAGTGGCGGTAAGCAGTGCAAAGGTACGAATTTTATACGAGATTGGAGATAGTTTGACGCATGATTTTTATGTAACTGGCATGTAACTGGAGCCAACATACGTATATTTTAGAGCCATCTTTGCGCATAAGATTGTGTCAAATTGGGTTAAATTTGGAACGCTATCTGTTAATTTGGTGTTAAAAGGTGTCACGCTTTTAGTATATGGCCATGTAACTGGACATGTGCCGCTATAATAGCGGAAATTTAGCGGACTATACACCGAGATCAGCGTCAGGAATGAAGGGAACATTGCTTTCTCCATCCTTTGGCTTGTCGTTGTCCACAATAGTGAGTGTCTTGATGTTGATCTGTGTCTCACGAGCTTTGTATTGCCCATCCAGTTCAAGTAGGCGCTCTTCCTCAGAGATTGGCCGGTCTACTTCTGCAGTGATAGAAGAGGAACTGTACTTAGGCAGGAGGAAGGGTAGGAACTTGGCAATAGCACCGGCACGGTCGCCAGGATCCTTGATTTGTATGAGTAGCTCACCCAGAGTATTTACGAATGGCATAACTTGTTCTTTGAGAGCGTCACGAACATTGGTATATCTACCTTTGGCACCACGAGGCCGCCCAGTGGAGTGTGAGCCCTTAACGAACTGGCCCTTCTCATTGCGCGTTTGCTTAGGCTTGCTTTCCTCAACTGGAGCAGGATTTTCCACTGCAGCTTCTTTATTTTCCTTAGCAGGCGCAGCACTTTCCTTTTTCGTGCGTTTCGTTGCCGTTGAAGCCGCCCTTGTAGGCTTTTTCGGAGTTTTACTTTCCGATTTTTCGGTTTTGTTTTCGTCTTTCTTCTTCATATCGTCCCTTTCTGATTTGGTATTTTATGACTGTGTGGCAAAGCTAATACATTATTTTTGTTCACAAAATATAAAAACTGAAATAATATGGGACTTATTGGAGGCATTATAGGTGGAGCCGCCAGCGCAGCCGGTGGAATCTTTGCCGGCAAGGCGCTTGCCAAAGGCTACCGCCAGCAGCAGGAGCTATACAATAACCGCATTAACGATGTGAAGGCACATCGTGATGCAGTGTACTACCAGGACCCGACGCAGAGCGCCGAGAACCAGGCCGCCGTTACGCAAGCCCAGCAAGTACTTGATGATGCTAATGCACGTGCTCAGGCCACAAGCATTGTGACCGGAGGCAGCGACGAGAGTGCAGCCATGGCCAAACAGGCAGCAGCAGGCACCGTTGGCAATATGATGCAGCAGCAGGCCGCGAGTGGGCAGGCGCGCAAGGATCAAGCCTGGCAGAGTGCCGACAATCAGATTGACACTTTCTCAAAGTATCTTGCAGACGCAAAGTTAGGCCAGGCACAAGCCAAGGCGAGTGCTATTAGCAGCGCCGCCGGAGGACTTGCCAGTGCCGCAAATAGTTTACCATGGTAAAAGGACTGAGATATGGGAGAAGAAGAAGAGAAGAAACAGACCACCACACCGCAGTCTGATAGCACGTCTGTTAATGACAATAGCAATACCGACCAGAATCAGCAACAGGGAGGTGACGATAACCCTGGCACCGGAAATGCCAAGGCTAATACTAATGTGTCCGACCAGAGCCAACAGCAAGGTGGGGACGATAATCCAGGTACCGGAGGAACAGGACAGCCAACCACAGACCAGAATCAGCAGGCAGGAGGCCAGAATAACCCAGCCTCAATGCAGGTTGATCCTTCTTCACTTGGCTCACTGACTGATCCGACCGCCGGACTACTGAACCAACCACCGAAATTAGGCTTTCATATTGGCCCCAACGGTGAAACCATCTACGACACCGCCGAAGAAGCATGGAACCACGGCCAGAGCATCAGCGACTATGCAAAGACCAGCAACGATAGCATAGGCGACGTGCTTAGCTCCTATTGGAACTGGGCCAATCAAAATGATAAGCCCATTGACATTATCAACGTCATGGGAGCCATGCAGGGCCAGGACATAACCAAGAGCGCAGCCCAGAACGCAGCAGAGGAGAAGAAAGCCAAACGGCAACAGATGTGGGACAGCTTAGGTTTAGTGCTCACCCACCTTGGCAACTTTGCCGGGACACTCGCAGGAGGACCAGCCCAGAAGATTGAAGCTCCTGAGTTTTCCAAGCGTCAACAGGCACTTTACGATGCCACCATGCAGCAACGTGACAAGAATAACCAGAACCTTCTTACCCAGCTTTGGAACCAGCAAGCCAATGAGCGCAAGAATGATTTGGCAAAAGCCCAGGAAAAACTGTATGGAGCCAAGCAGGACACCGAAGCAGCACGCAAGGCAGGCATAGAAGGTGATACCGCTAACAAGAAAGCCGTTGCTGATGCTAATGTAGGCAATATCGCAGCTCAGCAGAAACAGCATGAAGCACAGACGGAAGCCATCAACAACAAAGATAAACGCGAAGAAGCTTTGGCACCGTTGGTTAGAGAACGTGTTCAGGCACAGACCAGAGCAAGCAACGCCAGTGCAGATGCCAGCGAGGCAAGTGCAGCTCATAGCAGGGCAGCGACACGAGCCACCAACGAACAGGCCTATGGTAAGCGATATGAGAAGGACCGTTACCGGATATGGGCAAGAAACCGCCGTCTCCATCCAAATGAGAGCCGCGACTTCATGCAGCAGAATAACATACACTCATGGGATAAGAAGAACTGGAATAAAGAGCTCATCGACCAGTACAACGGTTATATTGCTGACAAGTTCAGTGGCCGCAAGAAGAGTTCAGGTAGTGCTTCTTCACTCCTTGATTAACGAGAACCCAAACATATATCATTATGCCAAACACCAAGAGATACATGTTGAATGTGAACGGCAAGCAGCGCACTGTTGCAGCCGATAAGTTCAACGACAAAGTAGATATGTTTGTCAGTGAAATGCCAGATGCTACCATCCGCATGAGAGACAAAGAAGGCACGGAGCGTGATGTTAAGATGGATGATCTTAGCTCAGCCTACGATGCCGGCTATCAGTTTGTAGAGACTGACAAACCTATCTACGTGAACACTAAGGATCCAAACGCCAAGCCGGCACAGCAGGCCCAAGCCGCCGCACCTCAGCAACAGAGGCAGCAGGCACCGACGACCACAGCCCAGGAACAACAGAGACAGCGCGCAGAGCAGCAGAAAGCAGCGCAACAAAATCCGGTGCTCAATGGCAGTTTGCTGCAACAGGCTATTAATCAGTCGCAGTACCAATTTAAGCCTGTGGTGAAGTCTCAGGATGTAAAAATCCCATACGCATCAGGCCTTATTTCGCAGGCAACCGACCCGGATAGAGCAGCCAACGGCCAGCCGGCAACGCCAGCCGTTCAGCAGGCTAACCAACCTTTCGCCGGAGCTCAGGAGCAGCAACAGCAGGCCCCATCCGCACAGCAACAGGCACAAATGGCTAATGTTCCACAACTGGAACAGGAGCCAGAAGCAGTTATTACTGCAAAATTGCCAGAAGGCAAATCCTCAAAAGGCTTTGTCGAGAATAGAGATCAATACAAGACCGAAGATTTGCTGAACAAGATGTATCAGTATGTGCAGTTAACCAACGGAGCTTCGGACATTCATAAGGTTAATGATCTTGTTAATGCCGATAAAGACCTAACGAACCTTCCTCCTAAGACAAAGAAGGTCCTATACGATGAGGCACGCCGCATGTATATGCGCCAGAGTGCCGCCGACATTGCCACCAAGATAGTAGGCAATATCCCAGAAGGCGCCACCACTGAGGAGGTGAAGAAAGCTATTGAGGAGATCTATTATCGTCCGGACTTCCTTCCCAACTTTGTTACGGCAAACGCTAATTGGACTGATGAGGATAAGCGCAGCGCCCAGAACCGTTATAGTGGCCAAGGTTACTATGACCTTGTGAAAGCATACACACAAAAGCTACTTCAGCAGAAAGGCTATGACGAGGGCACCGCCGGTATGCTCACCAGTGGCATGTTTACCAAGCAAGAGTTTCTCCAGCGTGATAAGAATAGCCGCGTAGCCGCCGACATGATAGGCGACCTGGCACAGAAACCCATTGATGATGCCATTAGCAAGTTTGACCAGTTGGCCAAGCAAGCATTTGAGAAGGAAATCAACAGTGACAACTTTGCCGGTATGCCTGGAGGTATGCGTATGGGTATGGTTGGTGAGGCTACACGCCAAGCAAACGAGGCCAAGGATCCAAAGAAGGTGCTTGACTATCTCGCTACTCAGGTGAAGAAGATCGTACAGAACCCCGAGTTTGTCAAGCAGATGCAGGCCAACGCCGACAAATTAGGAATGGACTTAGGCGACTATTACCGCACCTATGTTGAGAAGCAGTTAGGCGACGCCATTACTAACCGCTACATGCAGACAGAAATGGCCCGTCAGATGCCAAAGAGCAGTCTGGAGTACATTCTAAAGACCGGCTTAGGTAACTCCATTATCGGACAGATAGGCCGCAAGCTCACACAGACCAATTATCAGAATTGGTTGGAGGATATGGCCAACAGCGACTATGAACAGAAGCATGCAGGCTTCTGGGACAAAGTAGCCAGTGGCGCCGTGACCTTTGGCGCCGACATGTGGAGTTATCTTATTCCAGGTGGTGTTGGTGCTAAGGTAAGCGAGAAGGCAGCCGCAGGAGCCGTTAAAAAGCTTGCCGCCGACCTCACATCACATGGTATGGAGAAAGCCGCCGCCGAGCGTGCCGCAAAGGTTATTCTTGAAAAGCAATTAGGCTTCACAATCAAGAAGAGCGCCATCAGTAATGCTATTGCCTTTGGTGGACAGTCTGTAATTGCCACTCCTGTAAACGAGGCTTACCGTAACGGCCAGCCACAAGGCGACGGCACCACCTACCAGACATCAGTAGGCAAGATAGTAGGCCATACCGTTGTGAACACCGCTAAAAACGCCGCCATGGGTGCACTCATGCAGGGAAACACCGTGGGCCAGTTCCTTACCAGAGGCAAAGGTGTGTGGGCTAATGTGCTTGGAGGTCAATTAGGCACAGCCGCCGACGCCGGTATTATGGGCACATCTTCACTCCTGGAGCGTATGGCCTCCGATCCTTCCTTCACACCCACCGGCAAGGATGCCGCAGAAAGTTTCTTAGAGAGCTATGTTTCTTTGAACCTGTTAGGCTTGCCCCACAAGGCTACCAAGTATCTCAACTTCCGTAATCAGCAAGAGTTCAACCGAAAGTTTCAATTCAACGACGACGACCTTCATGTGTTGAATGAAAAGGGATATGCAGGTCTTTACGATGCCTTCTTGAAGATGGGCCAGGACAGCCGAGGCCCACAAGAGGCAGAGCAGCCAGGAGTAAGGAGCAAGGCAGATGCAGACTACGAGGTTATGCGCCAGCACACCCCCGAGTATATGCAGTTACTTCGTGATCCAGATGTTCCAGAGACTACCAAGGCCAAGATGATGAATGTTATCGAGGGCAAGCGCCCAGATGCCTTCTCACCTGTTATCAACAGCGAGGTTACACCCGACGAATACGGCGACGGAGCCACCCTGACAACATACAACCAAGATGGAGGAGTTATAGACCGCCGCCACTACGATAGCGCCGCAGATGCAGACAAAGACAACGACAGACTACGTTGGCAGAAAGAGGTGAACACTACCGGAGCCCTGGAGGGGATGTATAACAATATCTATCTCCAGAACGACCTTCGCCGACAGTACGAGCAAGTTGTTTCCAAGCAACAGCGAGGTGAAGAGCTCACCGATGAAGAGAAGAAAGCCGTCTATCTGTTCCAGAACGCCAAGAAGTTCTCAGACGTAGCCGAGCGCCGCAACCGAGGTGAAGAGCTCACCGAAGATGAGGCTAATCTTTTCAACTCCTACCGCCAGGTTTACAATGATCTCCAGCAAGGCACCGAGGCAGCCACAATGTATGCAGAGAACTTTGAAGCATCCATGGGCCTGAGCAAAGGTGCACTTCAAGCAGCTATGAAGGGCCACACAAAGCGTGAGGCCACATCGCTTTTGCAGGAAGGAGAGCAAGTAGTAGATGCCGGCGACGGGCATTTCCGCACGCCAGCAGAACAACGTATTGTTAAGGCTTATCAGGAAGCATTGCGCGCCGACATTCAGAACGCGCCACCAACCATTTACGACCATGCAACAGAAGAGCGCCAGCAGGCAGGCCCAGGAGCACAACAGTCACAGGAACCTGAACAGCCAGCCGACCAGGCGCCACAAGATATAGACGAATCTCCCAACGTCCCGACACCACCCGACGCCCCACGCGGATTGCCCCCAGTCGATAGCGGAGGCACCGGTGGGGACGGTGGTGTTTCTCCTGAAAAGCCAGTAGGACCAGCAGGACAACAGCCGGCAGGACAAGGCCCAGAAGCACCACAGGGAGGCACAGGCGCCGGAGAAGGCGAAGCACCATTGACACCTACCCAGCAGCGTAGAGAGGCAGCCTATAACCACGGAGCATCAGCCGCCGAGGACAGGAGCGTATTGCCACAACTGGAATATGAGAATAGACTTGCCCGTCACCGTATGGACATGCTTTTCCCAATGTCAGAGCCAAAGAACGCGAAGTTTGTTCACGACCTTAACGCACTTGTTGAGGCCGGTGACGATGATGCCGTGCAACAGTTCCTGGACGGTCAGAACCTCACGCCCTACCAAAGAGAAGCCGTTGAGGCTTATCTTGATGTGCAGGAAGCACAGGCAGGACAGGATGACAGCATCTATCAGCAGACCGCCGACTATGAGCAGGAACGGCGAGAGCAATTGCAGACCGTAGTCAGCGACCAGGGCACTATTATTCCCGTATTGCTTGACGACGGTACCGAAGCCTACGTGAAGAGTGGTGACGTCACCAACCAGTACGGAGGTATTATTGTTGTTGATGAGGACGGCCAGACACAACAGGTACCAGTGAGACGTATCAAGCAGCTTGGTGAGGCCGTGCCGTTGAACGACGCATTGAAAGCCGATGTGGACACCTTCACCATGCAGTTGGACGATCAGTATAGGAACCTGAGAGCCAGCGTAGGACTAATGCCAGGTATGGAAACCGACCTGAGAGTGGCCGGCAAAGACCTTCATGTGAAGGTAGCCGGCCAGGATCCAAACGGCAACACTATCTTCGAGGGAGAGGACGGCAGCCGTTTTGCCCTGAGCCCACTGGAAGCCTCCGGTTATGTAGCTGAGGCCGACTATGCCAAGATAGAAGCCCAGCTCCAGCAGGAAGCCCAGCAGAACAAGGCCAATGAGCAGAAGGATCGTTTCACTACCGGTATTGTTGGCTACNNGCTACAATGAAGGCCACCCCGACTATTCAGCTAAGGGAACCGACGCAAGCGCAGCCGCCGAGTATCTGAGAACGACCGCCCCCGACGGCAAGACCGACGGAGTGCTGAAGAATATACAGGCCGAGAAGGACCAGTTGAAGGAGCATGAGCGCCGCATCCGTTTCGACCTGGACCGCCACACCCAATGGATGGAGACCAACGGCGATATGTACACTCCAGAGCAGAAAGCGCAGAAAGACGCACTCATCAAGCGATTGCAAGAAGAGCTTTCCGACAATCTGCAACGGCAGCGCAAGTGGGGAGAGATCCGCAAAGGCGTTATGACCGGTGAGCAGCGTGCGCAGTTTGCCCAGGAGCGAGCCAACAAAGTAGGCAAGGCCGTTGAGCATGCACGCGCAGAGGTAGCCAAGGCCAATCCGCAAGTGTTGGCACCTGAGAAGCCAAAAGAGTTGAGTGGCGAGAGCTTACTCGCTAACTTCCCCACCCAAGGTGACGCTGAGCGTTTCATTACCGATAAGCGCATGGAGCTGCAAAAGCAGTGGAGTAACGGAGTAGGCAGCGAAATGGCCGACGTGCGCCGCCTTATCGGTGACTACGAGGATGGAGCCGCCGAGCTCAGCGACGTAGAGATCCAAGAGGCCGCCAACAGAATGGCCGCACTGGAGCAGCAGGAGAAAACACTTCTCCAGACACAGAAACAGTTGAAGGACACATTAGGCGCCCTTACCAACATCTATGCCCAGCGCAACGCCGAAGAGATTAAGAAGCTACCACCCGAAGAGCAGCGAGCAGCCGCCCTTTCCGGTGCAAAGAACGTGCAAGACCTTTGGAAGAAGGCCCACGAGGTGTACGACGGTACCGAGGCCGGATTCTTGCTTGACGCAGAAGAGCCACAGACCCTTGAAGAATTTGTGGCAAGCCACCTTGGCCCCCATACCATCAACTGGGAAGGCATAGAGCGAGGAGGCGTTAAGTACACCGGTTTACAGCAAGAGCTTGGCACCCGTCGTGGCATTGGCCATGGATATGACAGCAACACTATTAACTATTTCCTTGCGCCCAAGGGACATGGGAAGAGTGTAGATGCCATTGTTCACGAAATGTGGGAATCCGCCCTTAGCACTCCTGGCTTTGAGAACGTAGGCACCCAGGAGATCCGCAACGCCTTGCTTGACTTGCTCAGCTCAGCACGCAAACCATCGGATATCACGTACATGATAGTCCGCAACCGCATTGCCGATGCCGAAGAGTTCCTTCGTGCTCAGGAAGAGCAGGAGAGACAATACATGGAGGAGGAAGCAGCCGAGCGTCAGGCGAAGATCCAGGAGTATCAAGACTATCTTGATGCCATGAGCGCCGATGAACCCAGTCCTGAAGTAGAAGCTTACATCGACGGACTTATTGCCGATGATATTGCCAAACGTGAGGAAGAGCGTCAAGCCTATGAGGAAGCTATTAACCAGATGTTGCCCGAACAGGCAGAACTGTTAAACGAAATAGAAAATGGAGAAAATCAGCAACAACCCACAGTTGCAGGCAGCAGGCGAATGGATCAAGAGCCTCAACGACCAGCAGCTAAAACAGGAAATGGCCAAGGCGAAACGCCTGTGCCAAGAAAAGAACCTTCTCAGCCCGGCGTTGAAGGTACGCATACTGCAGAACCGGAACGTAAGCCAGCGCAAGCGCCAGTACCAACTGGCAATGGCCATGCTAACGGAGGCGTACCTGTACAGTCAGAAGCAAAATCAGGAGAAGTAGGCACCAGCGGCGATGATATTGCCGTGATGGAGCCGGAGAGTGAAGCCCCCCTCTCTGTAGATAAAGCAGACTCAATAATTAAGGCCATGTCGCAGGGCGCCGTAGTAGACCCTGAGATAAGCCTTACACCTGAAAATTGGATGTCTACATTTGGCTTTAACAACCAGATAGGCACACCTATCGGTAAGGTGAAGATGGGAGAACATCAGTACAATAAGCTTGTGGATAAGAAAAGGACAAAGGAGTTTGGTATGGTTTCTCTTACGCTTACCGACCCAGATGTTATTTTCATAGAGCCAAGCGAAGCTAAGGAAGGCACGATAACCGAGCGCCCCTATTCCTATGTATTCGTAAAGACGTTCAAGAAGTCTGACGGCACCACCACCAAGTATTTTACATCAGTTACAGTATCACAAGAAGGCCTTGAAGTTTCAGTAAGCAGCCACTATAATAACGAGAACAAGATCAAGCAGAAGCTTACGGAGTACAGACGTAAATACACAAAGCAAGCGTTACTCTCCAACAGCTCTGACAGGCGCTTAGCTGAACATCAAAATGATGTGCCGGACCTCCTTCCTACGCAAGAGAATAACGCTTCTTCTGAAGGCAAAGGTAGTGAAAATTCCGCTACCATGCAAAGAAATGAGCAGAAAAATGCACCTGGCAATGACACTCGTGAAAAGAGTGCCAGCAGTGGCGATATTGCAGCAGCGCGCAAGGAGGTGGACACCCACCCGACCGACGCGCAAAAGGAAGCCGGCAACTATAAGAAGGGCCATGTGAAGATTGACGGTTACGACATTACTATTGAAAATCCGAATGGATCCACGCGCACCGGCCATGGCAAGGACGGCAAGGAATGGAGCGTAAAGATGAACTATGACTATGGTTACATCAAAGGCACCGAAGGTGTAGACGGCGACCATATCGACGTCTATCTCAGTGACGATCCTACGACCGGAAATGTGTATGTTGTAGACCAGGTGAACCAGAGCGACGGCAGTTTTGATGAGCACAAGGTAATGTACGGTTTCCCATCCAAGGAAGCCGCCATTGAAGCTTACAAGTCACAGTATGAAAAGGGATGGAAGGTAGGCACCGTTACCGAGGTGAGCAAGGACGACTTCAAGGCCTGGGTAGAGAGCAGCCACCGCAAGACCAAGCCCTTTGCCGATTACAAGCTTGCAAAGGATAAAGCCTACGTGCAGCAGCACCTTGTTATAGGTGGTATTCCCAAGCCTAAGTCAGCACCAGAAGAGAAGCCTGAGAGCAAGTATAAAAAGGGTGAACTTGTTATGTATCGCGGCCAGATGGCTAAGATAGATAGCGTGAACGAGGACGGCACTTATAATGTCGTCTCAGGTCCGAAGTATCTCCCTGTAACATCCATGAATGTTGCTGAGGCTGATATTGCCGGTACCACCGATGCTATCACCAAACAGGCATATAACATTATGGCCGCGAACTTAAAGAAGCAAGGCAAGCTGATGAAGCCCGGCCTCATCAATGCCGCTATCCGTGACCGCGACCAAGCTATTGACGAGCTTACCCCACGAGTGGAGAAAGGCGAGCAGACCGGACCATTCCGAGGCAACAAGAGTGTAGATTTATTCTCCACACTCTTGAAAGCTATGGGTGAGCGTGATGCCCTTCAAGACTATATGGACCATGTGCGCCCAGAAGAGCAGAAGCAGGCAGAGCAAGCCAATCAGGAAAAGCAAAAGCAACAGAAGGCCAAGAAAGACGCCGAGAAGAAGCAGGAGCAATCCAAGGCCGGAGGCAGCAAAAAGCGCAAGACCAATAATAAGATCATCACCGATGATGCTTATGAGCAGTTGAAGAAGCGCATGCGCGATAAGTTGAACAACCTCAACTCAGGTATTGATCCTGAACTGTTCATGATTGGTAGTCAGATGGCCATGTACCATATTGAGGCCGGCGCAAGGAAGTTTGCCGAGTATGCACGCAGAATGATTGAGGACTGTGGCGATAAGATACGCCCATATCTCAAAGCTTTCTACGATGCAGCACGACAGATGGACGATATGAAGGAGTATCGCAAGGAAATGTCGAGCCACGACGAGGTAGACAACTTCGACGTTGAGAAGTTTGATCCAACCAAGGAGGAGAAAACAGCCGCCGAGCCAATCAAGGTTACGGATGCAGACAGTCTGTTGGCAGAGGTGAACCGCCGCAATGAAGTAGCTCAGGCTTCAAAGCCTGAGAACAGTGGCAAGGCAGCGAACAAGCCAGAAGAGCCCGAAGCCCCCACCGTGGAGGCGCAGGCACCCGAGCCCATCCCGTCACCCACCATTGGCAGTACCGACGGAGGAGAAATGATAGACAAGGCCGAGGATAACCCCGGCTACTCCATCACTCAGCGTTGGCACAAGAAGAAAGGCATTGATATTTGGGTAGTGAACTTCACCGAGCGTTTCGACAGAGACAAGTTCCTTGATCTTAAGAAACAGGTAAAGAGTTTTGGAGGCTATTACTCCAGCTTTGGCAAGGCAGGATTTGTTTTTGAATCCGGAGAGGCCGATGCCAAGAAGTTTGCAGAATCAGTATTAGGTAAACAGAATAACGATGAAACAGGAAACGAACCAGCAAATACAGAGGCTATTGCAAGCCAAGCAGAAAGTGTTGCAGAAACAGCAACAACTGAGGATGAAGTAAACGACGCCCAGAAGAAGATTGATGAGCAGTTAGAGAAGGTAGATGAGCAACTTGCCCTGTTAGGCTTCTACAAGCATGACCCCAATAGCCCCGAGCATGAGAGTTATGGTTATATGAAGTCGGCAGAAAAGTTAGCGTTGAAGGACGCCAACCGATTGGCAAAGGAGATTTATGCCGCCCTTGGCCAAAAGACCAACAAACGCAACCTTGCCAATGCTAACCTTGCCCCGATAGGAGGTGACATCTATATGAAGATAGACCTTCCGGGCACCGGCAAGTATATCTACATCAATTTGAATCTTGACCGCAACGACTTTGACGACCTTGTGTTAGGCCGTATCATGTACCGCCTGCAGGGAGAAGGACGAAGCGAGAGTAACCATTTCACAGCCGTTGATACACCGCTTTCCACCTTCTTAGAGGATATGAAGCGTTTAGCGAGGAGTACTGGCTATGAAGTTCCCGAGACACCAGCGCCAAAGTCTAAGCCCACCAAGGCAGCCAAATCAAAGAAGGCAACAGTTCAGGAGCCATCCTTGTTTGACATGATAGAGCCCCAGAACCCGAAAGCCGACGAGCAGTTAGGCATTAAGACTACCGACACCGTGCAACCAGCCGCCGAGGATCCAGCACCACAGGAAGGAGGCAATGATAACCGCACCGCCGATGCAGTGGAGCAGTATCTTAATACCCTTACCCCACGCAAGCGCGAAATGGCTAAGATGCTCCTGAATGAGAAGCAGGACTGGGGAGAAGGTTATAAGACTGTTGCTGAATACATCGACCAGTGGGCACGCG
>DLDC01000191.1:17005-35033 GCA_002480935.1 Prevotella sp. UBA7782
CCGAGGGTAAGAACCAAGTGAAGATGCAGAAGTCACACGACGGAAAGAAAGGTTATGAGATCCTTAGCGATGCCGGCGACCATCTTCACTATATCGACGAGCCTACCTACGAATATGCCGTATTGAGAGGAATGAAGGGTGACCCCGAGCGCGATAAGTTCTATTTCGTATGGAACGAGTGCGGACGCCCCGACCTTGCACGCATCAACAAGATACTTGAGCAGGCCAAGATAGACCTTGCATTGACACAAGGCAGCAAACATGTGCTCAAACGTATTGAAGATTTCGAGCTCATGCGCAACTTCATTGTGCGTGATATGGTTGATGCCATCCGCAGTGGGAAACAACCCATGCAGAACGATGAACAGCGCGACTATCTGAAACGTTGGATAGCTGAGGCACAGAGCGCCGTAGGTGATGAGAAGTTTACCCAGCTTGTAAAGAAAGCCGTTGATGAGGCTAACAAGCTTATTGCCGACTACGAGAAGAGGAAGGCAGCCAAGCAAGATGAAGCCGCCAGCCCATTAAAGCCTACCGATGAAGATTATCTAAGCGAGAAGAACCTTCTCACACTGAGCTCATCAAAGTTCTTTAGCGCCTTGAAGGATGTGAACGCCAAAGCCGCAGTTAGATATGCATCTGACCATGCTACTGATACCGCCGATGTTCTCAAACAAGAGCTGACGAGATTAAGAGATCTCAGAGACCAGCTAACAAACAGCATGAATGGCAGCCATACACTGAACAAGCACCGTCATTTTGAAATAGAGCTTGAAAAGGTGAAGGGCCAGATAGATGCCGCCGAGGAGCTACTTGCACGTGAGAACGCCGCCCATGCCGAGCACCCGAAACTGAATATCGGTGATAAGGTGATATACAAAGGCGAGCCGGCCACCGTTACCGACTTTGAGACAACCGGCCAGCCCGTGCTTGATACCGGCCTGGCTCCAGTGATGTATGAAGTGGCCGATTGGGAAGATATTACCCTTCCTGAGACCAAGAAGCCGGAAAATTCCGTATCTTTGCCAACAGAACATGAAGTAAAGACAGATAACCATGGACAAGAAACAACAGCAACAGGTGGAGGAGCTGAGAAACCAGCTAATCCAAAGCCGGGAGTATTGGGCACAGCAAAGACTGGATCTGATGCAGGAGTTCAGGCCGGAGGAACTGGAGCAGCTTCTTCAGCAGGGACAACTGGAAGCAAGCCTGGAGGACACTCAGGAAGCGTACGACGACCAGGAACACGACCTACGAGTTCAGGGGACTTATTCGACAGATCAGATTTCGGAGATACTGAGAGCCCAGATGCAGGAACAGTACATGCAGACGGAGGACGAGGAGGACAGCGACCCGTCAATGGCGGACTGGATAAACCAGATCGTGGAGGACGGCCAGCGCCGACTGGCAGCAAGACGCCAGCAAGCAAACCAGCCTCAAAGCCCAAGCCAGAAGTAAAGGACGATATAAGGCCGGACGATCACAGTACCAAGACCGCAAGCGAGAAAGAGAAGCCGCTTAACACGCGCAACTATCTCTATCCCGACGATGCCACCGACATCGACAACATGAACGCCGGCCAGCGCTTGCGCACTAACATACGCGCCCTTGAGATACTGAGAGACTGTTTGCGCCAGGGCAGACCAGCCACCCCCGAGGAGCGTGCCGAGCTTGGCAAGTTCAGAGGATGGGGAGGCACCGACGGCAGTATGTGGTATGATTACGACTACATGCGCCGTCGTGGATCAGCAGATGTAGCTAAGCTTGCCGACATACTCGAGGAAATAGACCCTCACAACGAGCACAAACTACTTGACGACATCCAACATGCCGCCCTGACGAGCTATTACACCCCTGTTGATGTAGCCCGAGGCATTAACCACTTCCTTGACCGTGCAGGCTACAAGGGAGGAGGCAGTTTCCTTGACGGCAGTATCGGTAGTGGTGTGCTTGAAGGAACCATGCCTAAGAGCATGCAGCAGCGTACCCAGATCTACGGTACCGAACTTGATTGGCTCACCGGTAATATTGTGAAGTTGCTCTATCCCGATGCCAACATTAGGATTATCGGTTTCCAGGATGCCGGATTCCCTGACAATAGTATGAGCGTAGTAGGCAGTAATATCCCATTTGGCGATATTGCCGTCAACGATCCGTCATGGAAGGGCACCAGTGAACCCGTCAAGAAGTTTGCTCAGAGCCGCATCCACAACTATTTCACGGTTAAGAACATCAGCCTTTTGAAGCCCGGAGGCATTGGTTATATAATGACCAGCAATGCCATCATGGACACGAAGGGCAACCAGCTTGTGCGCAAGTATATCGCAGACAACTGTGAGATACTTGGAGCCGTGCGTTTGCCGGATAACACCTTCAAAGGAGCCGGTACCAATCCTGTTACTGATATTATCTTCTTCCGCAAGTATAAAGACGGAGAGGATAAGACAGCCACACGCACCGAGCAGTACCTATCTGACATAGAAACTCCATTCCTGAGCGACTATGAAGAAGAGATACAGCAGAAGTGGGAAAGCGCCGTTGTGCACTACAATGGCTATTACGGAAAGCATCCTGAAATGGTTATCGGCAACATCAAACTTGGTAACCAGTACAGAGGCGACGCTTACGGCCTCACCTCAGACCTGAGCACCGCCGAGATAGCCCAGAAGCTCACAGACCTCATCGACAAATACGTGGTACCAGCCAGCCGCAAGGGTAAGCTTTACGATACCACCAAGAGCTCACGTCAGGTTTACGACGCAGTGCGCGAAGAGTATGTAGGCAATGGTGACTACCAAGGCGACGGTAACATTGTGGAGCAGAACGGCAAGTTTGGCTACCTATCCAAGCCCAAAGGCGACAAATCAGGAACCTTCCAGTTCCTTGCCGATCCTAAACTTGCGAGCCAGGCCGCCAAGATACGCCTGATGATCCCCGTGCGCACCGCCATGAAGCAGCTCATTGCCGAGGAGATAGGAGGAGCAGAAGAAGCACAGGTGAAACTGTTGCGTGCCAAGCTCAAACAGGCCTACAACAACTTTGTAGCCCACTATGGCCGTCTGAATGATAAGAAGAACGACTTTATCAAGAAGGACATCGACGGTTATAGCATCCTATCCCTGGAGAAGATGAACGACGGCAAGTTTGCCGGCCTTAGCGACATCTTCGAGAAGAGTACCATCAAGAGCAAGATTGACCTTGACAGCGCCAGCACGCCTTCTGAAATGATTACGTTGTCACTCGCCGAGTATGGAGAGATACGCCCCGAGTACATGGAATCTAAGTTAGGCCCGGACTGGATAGACAAGGTAGACGGCGTTGTGTTTGAGGAACCCGGTGGAGGCTACCAAATGCGCGACTTATATCTTAGTGGCAATGTTAAAGCCAAGCTGAAAGAAGCTGAGGCCGCCGCGAAGATGGATCACCGCTTTGACAGGAATGTTGAGGCTCTGAAAGCCGTGCAGCCAGCCGACATCCCATTTATTGGTATTGCCATCCACATGGGAGCCCGTTGGGTACCCGACGACATCTATACCGCCTTCATTCAAGACCTGTTAGGCGTAGACCGCTATAATGCCAACACCGGTATTGTTTATAGTCCAGAAGCCGACGTGTTTAACGTCTATATTGAAGGCTATGAGACATCCGGCAAAGCCAACGAGTGGAAGACCGAGCACTGCAATAATCAAAAACTCATAGAGGCCGCATTAACGAACAATAAGGTAACTGTCAGACTTAAAGACAGAGACGGCCACGAATATACCGACGAGGACGAGACCAACAGTGCCAACGATAAGATAGACCAGATCCGCGAGAAATTCGAGGACTTTATCAGTGCGCACCACGATATTTCCGACCGCCTAACCAAGATTTATAACGAGAAGTTTAATACTACCGTTATTCCGAAGTTTGACGGAAGCCACCTCCAGATACCAGGCTTGCAGGGTAAGACCTTGCGCCCTCATCAGAAGGATGCCGTTTGGATGCTCATTAACAATCGCGGAGGCATTATTGATCATATTGTCGGCGCCGGCAAGACGTTGGTTATGCACAGTGCTATTATGGAAATGCGCCGTATGGGCATTGCCAAAAAGCCAATGATTATTGCATTGAAGGCTACCGTGCCACAGATGGTGAAGGAGTTTCACGAAGCCTTCCCTACTGCGCGTGTGCTTGCTCCTATGGACAACGACTTCAAGAAGGAGAACCGCAAGCAGATGCTTTCACGCATTGCCGTGAACGACTGGGATTGCGTTATCCTGAGCCATGAGCAATATGGTATGTTGCCCCACAAGGAAGAAATAGAGACCGGTATTTTGCAAGAACAGATCGACCAGCTTGAAGCAGCGATAGAAATACTAAAGCAGGCGTCCGGCAACTCTCAACTCACCAAGCGCCAACAGAAGGCACTGGAGAAGCGAAGAGAACGACTAAAGGTAAAGGTCCAGCGTCTATTAGATAGGAAGGTAGACCGCGAGTTTACCTTTGAGGACTTAGGCGTGGACTATCTGTTTGTGGACGAGTGCCAGCAATTCAAGAACCTTGCATACGTCACAACCCATAACAGGATCGCCGGACTTAGCAACCCCGAAGGAAGTGCACGCTCTATGGCCTTGCTTTGTGGAGCACGCTATCTGCAGCAGCTTCACCAAGGCGACCAAGGATTGATACTTGCTTCAGGTACCACCATCAGTAACTCACTTGTGGAGTTGTACAGTCTGTTCCAGTATATACGCCCCAACAAGATGAAGGAGCTTGGCTTCAATACCTTTGATGCCTGGGCCGCCAACTTTGCAGAGTGTTCTACCGAAGGCGAGTTCGACTACAAAGGCGAATTGGTAGACAAGGCACGGTTTAGGAACTTTGAAAACCTGGCAGAGCTTGCGAAGCTCTATACAGAGGTAGCCGATGTGCGCAACGACCTCAACTTACAGTTGCCCAAGCCGAAGATGAATGTCCACGTCGTCACGGTACCAGCCAGTGATTCACTTAAAGAGATTACCCGTGAAGTGTTGAACATGGTCAGGAACCATCATGGAGGATATTTTGGTATCCCCGACAAAACAGCGAGTGGACAGGATCAACCGTGGGCATTGTTGGCAACCAATATCAGTACTAAGGCAGCCATCAACGTTAAGTTGGTGAAGCCCGATATGGACGACGGCGACGGAGGTAAGATTACCTACGTGTGTGACAACGTAAAGAAAATATACGACAAATTCAGTGCTGACAAAGGCACACAAGTTATTTTCTGTGACCTTGGTGTGCCCGACGGTAAGAAGGAATATGACGTATACACAGACTTCATCAATCGTCTCTCCACTGATTACGGAATCCCCAAGGAAGAGATTTTCGATATTCACAAGGCTAATACAGACAAGAAACGCGCTGAGCTTTGTAAGAAGATGAACGACGGTACCGTTCGTATTCTCATTGGAGGTGCTAAGAACGCCGGTACAGGACTGAATATTCAACAGCGCATGGTTGCTATCCACCATGTAGATATGAGTTGGAACCCAGCCAACGTGACACAGGAGAATGGCCGTGGCGCCCGTCAGGGCAACTGGCTTGCAAGAGACAAGAACGATGACAAAGTAGAAGTGTTCTACTATGCTACCGAGCAAAGTTTGGATCTCTATAAATATCAGCTTGTGTCTACCAAACAGAGGATGATCGACGCCTTTAAGGTAAGCGCCAGCAATGGAAGCGAGGCACGAAGCTTTGACGAAGGAGCCGCCGGTGATGATAGCGATTTCGACCCAGCAAGCGTTGTCGCCCTTCTGTCCGGCAATCCAATCATCCTTGACAAGTCCAAGATGGATAAGAAGGTGGACAAGTTGATTAAGGCGAAGCGCCAATACATGGTAGAGCATGAGCAGCGAGTTAATCAGTTCTACCGTGATAAGCGCTCACTTTCCAACTTCGAGGCATTGAAACGAGGCAACGCCAGGGACCAGGAGATTATCACCGACGCAGGCTTCAAGCCAGACAAAGAAGGTAAATATCCTTCTACTGTCACCGTCACTTCTGATAAGCACCCCGAGGGCCAGAAGTTCACCAAGGCCGGAGAGGCAGGCAAGTATATTCATTCTTTGCTGAAGAAGGGTGAAATGGTGAAACTGTCCGGATTTGGCATAGATGCTGAGGTAGGCACGCCTACTACTGATCTCAAAATCAGCACTCAGCCAGTCCGCAAAGTGATTCTCCGTGCCCCATCAAAGATTAAGTACGAAGGTGTGCTCAGCGACGACGACACCGCCGCCGGTATGACCTACCGCCGCATGTTGGAGAAAGTAATCAACAATGGCAAAGCTTATCAGCAGGCCATTGATGAATACAAACATAAGTTGGAGGGAGGCGACCCCGGAGAACCTAATTTCCCACGTGAAGCCGAGCTTGCCGAGGCCCTGGAGCAAAAGAAGAAAATCGACGCTGAATATAAGAAACTCACAGCCGACAACAAGGATAAGAAGCCCGAAGGCGACGAGGGTAACAAAAATAGTACAAACGACATCAGCAAACGCAGTAGCACCGCACTGTTTGATGAGTTTGGCCAGCGTTGGATTGAGGATCAAGAGACGAGCACCGGCCAGCACTCCACGCAGATACGCAGCACCGAGAAAACCTATATCAAGATAGGCAACTGGATGCAGCGCGAGCAGGAGCGCACCGGTAAGACGCTCACCGTCCTTGATGCCAGCAGTGGCTTAGGCTATGGTACCATGACGTTACGCGGACAGAGTGAGAACGGCCAGAGCGCCGGATTCAACTTTACCGTAGATGATGTGGAACCATACCCAGCCGAACACCGCGAGGCAGGCGCCCCCACCTTCACCGACTATGCCGCCATTGATAAGGACTACGACGTAGTAATCAGCAACGCCGTGCTCAATGTTATTCCCGACGACTGGAGAGCCAACGTACTAAGTGACATGGTACGCCACATGAAAACAGGTGGTAAGCTTATCATCAATGTGCGCGACGCGAAGGAGATCGAGAAACAGAAGCAGAAGATAGAGCTTGACAGCCCGAGCGAGATACTTGTTACCGATAAGAAAGGCAAGATACGTGCCTACCAGAAAGGCTTTACACAAAGTGAACTGGAGAACTGGGTGCAGGAGAGCTTAGGCAACGGTTTCAGCGTTGAGGCCGCCGGCAAGGTTATTCCCGAGCTCAAAGGCGCACGCGCCGTTGTGGTGACGAAGCTCACCGACCAGGAAGGCGATAAACAGTACCGCTTGCAGGTTGAGGCCGCACAGGAAACCGCCGAGCAGTTGGGAGGCATGCCCGTGCACTTCGACAACATGAGCACAATCAGCAACGAGAGCTTACGCCGTGAGATCCAAGGAGGCGACGGTACCAAAGGTTGGTACGACTGGAAGGACGGCAGTGTGCATGTCTATACACCGGCTATGCAGGGAGTAGACGATGTAAAGCGCACCGTGTTCCATGAGAAGTTAGGCCACGAGGGATTGCGCGCACTGTTAGGTAGCGACGATGCCGTGAAGCAGTTTGGCACCTTCATCTTTGAGAGTGCCGGCAAGGAGTTGCGCGACCGCATACTGGATAAGGCAGAGGAGTTAGGAGGTGTAGACCTCACCGACAACAACCCATACAGCGAGGCCGCACAGGAAGTATTTTCCGACATTGCCGAAGAAGGCCCGGCTACACCCGAGGAATTTAGTTTGTGGAGAAAGGTTAAGCACTACCTTATCCGCTTCCTGAATAAGATCGGACTGAGAGTAAGAGGCCTGTTGAACGACCACGACCTGAGATATTACGTGCTGAGGACCGGCAAGGCGTTGAAGAATTGGAAGGGCATGACCGACGCCGAGAAGGAAGAGGCCGCCACCCGTGATGATAGATTCTCCAAGCGTACCAAGGGCAAGCCGCGCAAACGCAAAGATGAGGATATGGCCCACTATTTCCAGAGACTGAGAGAGTGGGAGAAGTGGCACATGGCCGAGGAAGCCAGCAAAGCCGCCAACGACCCCATGCCAAAGGAAGAGGACTACACCGAGAAGTACAATAAGAACTATCAGGAAGATCTTGCTCAGTGGAAGAAGGACAACGGAATAGCAGAGGACGAAGAAGGCGCCGGAACCTTCCCGAAACGTGAGGAAGATGAGACGCCGCAGGACTATGCCATCCGTGTTGCTGACTATGAGACCAAGAGCGACCTTTGGCAGACCGCCCCGGACTACTTCAAATATCAGAAGGATGCCGCCGATGCTTTCCGTAATGACTATAACGAGTGGAAAACACGTTATGGAATACAGGAACAGGAGAGTGTTGATGAAATGCTCTATTCCGGTACAGGCCCCGAGGAGCCACAGACAGAAGAAGAGTTCCAGAGTGAGGCCGAGATAGAGAGCCGCATGGATCGTGATATGGCTGATGCCGTAGGTGTAGATGTTACTCCACAGGGAGCACGCCGCCAGGCTAAGCTTGCAGTGATAGAACGCCGTAAGAACCTGGAGAGCGCCAGCGCCGAGGATGCTATCTTCATTCACGACCTTATGAAGCGTATCGACACCGTAGCCAAGCGCAAAGGTATGAAGCCCGAGGAGTTGAGGGAGCAGATTATCTACATGATAGAAGCCCCCTTGGTAGAAAACGAGTTGAAAGCCGACGTGGACGATATGACCAACGCCCTGAACATTTCCCGTACCTTTGCCGACAGCCACTTCTATATAGAAGGTGAAGGCCTACGAGACGCGAAGGATGAGCTAAAGAAGTTTGTTGATCTGTATCTTCAGGAGGGCAAACAGCCCAGTAGCCGCCTTGCCAAACAACAGCTATCAGAGGCCGCGAGTGCCGTTGCCAAGAAGCTCAACAAGTTCTACGAGAACAACCCGAAGGCACAGGGCATACTGGACCGCAGCGACGTTATCAGAATGGCCCAGACCTTTGCCAATGCCTACCTTGCCGACGTAGAGTTAGGCTATCAGCAGGCAGATGGTATAGACCCCGACATCAAGCCCATCATCGACGAGATTCACGATTGGTACGACAACTTCTTCCATCTGTTGGAGGATGCCGGCCTGAGAGGTGGTGCCGGATATATCGAGAACGGGTATATCAACCACGTGTGGGACAAAGACAAGAGCGACCCGTCAGCCTGGGAGGAGTATGTAGACAACTTCCAGCGCACGAAGTCAAAGAACATGAAGCACCGTGAGATACTGACCTATAAGGACGGTATCAAGATCGGCCTTGTTCCGAAGTTCACCGACGTTGGTAAGCTCATTGCCTATTACAGCCGCAGCAACAACGAAGCCATTGCGAACCGCAAGTTCCTTGACGACCTTAGTTTTATCACTATCAGTGAGACAAACAAGGACGGCGAGGTAACAAGGACATTGCCACTCATGGACAGCAACAAGCCCAGCGCCTTCAATGAAGAGCGCTATGCCATGTACCATATTCCCGGTGTGGGTGATGTGTGGGTACTGAAGGATATTCAGAGACGCTTTGCAAGTATCTTTGGCACCATGCGAACTAAGGACATCCCCGACTGGCTATCAAAGGTTGGTAAGGGCTGTGACCTTGGCGCCAGCACGATGAAGAAGATACAGCTCAGCTTCTCAGGCTTTCACGCTTTGGCACTAACGGAAGTTGCCGGCGCGCAGATGAGACCAGACAGAGCAGCAAAGGCTTTGGTAAAGTATATTATACTCGACAGTATTAAGAAACGCACCATCCCGGCCTACGCCCACCCCGAGGACTACAAGCTTGCCGCCAGTCACCTTGTGCAGCTTGGCGCCACTCAGGACTACGCCGCCGCCGATGTGAACATGATAACAGAGAAGTTACGCAACTACGTGAAGAAGCTTGCCGCCAGCGATAGCGCCGGCATTAAAGCCGCCGGAGTTGCCGGTACTCCTCTTGCTACCATGCTTGACTGGATGAACAAGGGCATGGATAAAGTTCTGTGGAACTATCTCCACGACGGATTGAAGATAGCATGCTTCAAACTGTTTGCCGAGCAGGTAGCCAAGCGAGTAGAGAAAGAAGGCCTGAGCGCCGAGCAGCACGACCAACTGTTGGATGAGGCAGGCCAGTACGTGAATGATAGCTTTGGTGGACAATATTGGGAGCTTTTGGATGTAACTCCAGCTCAACTAAAATGGATGCGCCGTCTATTATTGTCCCCCGACTGGCTTGTATCTACACAGCGCCACTTCTTTGCCAACTTTGGTTTTGGATCCCTGTATAGTGAAGGCGGTTTCCTGAACTACTTGCGCTACAACAGAGACAACCTGAAACGCGCCTTTGGTTTCAGCATCCCGAGGAACGAGTTCCGGCGTTTCCGCAGTAAGAGCGCAAAGCAGTGTTACATCTTAGGCGTATTGGTATTCTACAATATAATGTGGAATGCCTTAAATGCTTTCTTCCGCGCTCAGGACGAGGAGAAGGAGAAAGAGAAGGCCGAAAAGATGAGGCTGACCAATCCGGACTATAAGAGCCCGTATGAGCTTGCCTATCCGGACGGCATGAAGTGGTACGACTACACGATGTACGGCAACAGTCTGGGCCAGCAGACGCACCTGTTTGTAGGAAGGTATAAAGACGGCACCGAATGGTATGCACGTTGGGGAAAGCAGTTCCGCGAGTTCCCCGAAATGTTTATCGGTCGTCATGGACTGGAGTTCCCAACCCCTATGATTGAACGTATGATGGGCAAATCAAACCCAATCATAGGAACAGGTATTGATGTATTCGGTACTCTTGGTGTTCATGGATTCTCCAATACTTATGGAGATGATATGACAGATATTCAAAATAAATATGGTAAGCAAATAGCCGCGTTAGCGGTAACTGCAAGACATTTCATGCCATTCTCCGTGCCCACACAAAGTGACAAGGAGTTTAAGATGCTTGATATTGTGATGCCAAGCCAAAAGGGATTTACCCGATACAAGACCGTCGATTTCTTCAAGACCTTTATTCTTTCTGGGGACATGGGAGGAGTGCTGCTGACCTACCGCGCCGCCACCATGAACGGTATCGACGCAAAGAAATGCTTAGAGGCCGCCATTACCACCCTGAAAGCCGAGCAGAAGAATGAAATGGGCGACGGCATTGTTGATCTGCAGACCGCCTTTGAGAAGTACGATAAGGCCGAGACGCTTAGCGAGAAGAAGTATCTCCGCAACAAGATCAATAAATATCTTGCCGCCGAGAACTACCAGGCCTTCACACGTGATGAGGCTATGAGCCAGGTAAACGACTTCCTGAATGGCAGCTATAACGACGTGGAGCAAGAGAGTGACAAATATCTGATGCAGACGACAGCCGCCGACATCCGCGACGATTACAAGCTGAAAGCGTTGAAGAAGCAAGCTAAGAAGTATGTAGACCAGGTGAAGGAAGCACAGACCGCAGGCGACGATGCCACAGCCGCACGCCTTGGCCAGCGTTACGGAGCTTGGTTTGCTATCAACGACATTCTGAACAAAGCCACCAGTGCCATAGGCAAGGCCAAGAAACAACTGGGCCAGGGCCACGACGCAGAAGTGATGAAGCAGATCAGGGAGATACGCCAGCAGGCGCAGAGAGCCGTTGATGAAATAGAAACTCCTAAATAAAGAAATCGGCAGGGAGCCGTGAAGCGTCACGGCCACCCACCGGAGTAGTTTGGCATAATTAGAAAAGGGGAGCTAACTTGCGTTGGCTCCCCTTTGATTGTAATGGAAAGTATTTAGTCAATGAAGGAATGTTATCCAACAACACCAGCGCGCCGTTTGTTGGCTTCGTCGGTCCACTTCTTATAATCCTTGAAGGCATTGTCCATCTTATCCTGGACCGTTAGGTCCGGCTTGCGCTCATCGTTGCGATAGAGCTTATTGACAATATCCTCCATGGTGTACTTCCAGTTGTCGCGCAGGAGCACCACCTTATCACTTGGCAGGACGCAGCAGTCAAACTTCTGTTCGCGTGCTTCTTTATCGTCTTTAGCGAGCAGCGCTTTGTATGGCACATTGTTCTCTTTGAGGAACTTTGCCGCCGCATCCTTTGGTGTGTCGATGAGGAAGATAGAAACGTCGATGCCGTTTTTACTCATTGTGGTAAGCACCTCCTTGGCGTTTGCCACCAGCGAGCGCTGACCCTTATCATCGGTTGTCATTACACAGCGCTCAGAAACTTTCACTGTCTTAGCCATAGTGTTACAAATTATTTTTGCTTCAAAGATACGGCAGAAACAGAAAGTGAAAGTTATAAAATATGTATTTTATGACCACAGACGAGCGATAACGCCTTATTTTTGTGCAAAATATCCATTAGCTATGATACAAGCTCAACTGACAAATGAGAATACCAACGCTCAGGAGCGAGGCGCCAACTCCCTGAGAGGCTATGATCACAGTCGTTTCAGTAACGACCGGAAATATGCCCTTCTCGTGCGCGAGGCCGCCCACTATTACGACGATATGCGCGACTTGCGTAAGAAGTTTGTGCGAGATATAGACTACTACATGGGCCGCCAGTTCAACGATAAGGTAGTGTACAATGGCCGTGAATATACCGTGCAGCAGTATATGGAGATCAAGGGCATGGCCGCTATCCCCTTCGATATTATCAGCGATAAGATGATGTCGTTGAAAGGTACCGTTAGGCAGCAATACATGTCGCCCCAGGTGAAGAGCGTAGACACCGACCAAAACGACAGCAATATGGCCGGTATCTTCAGTGAGTTCCTTCGCCAGAACGACAATAATAACAACATGAGCGAGCAGAACGCCGACCGCTTCGAGCAGTTTGCCGATATGGGATTTGTTGGTGCCAAGGTGCAGTACACTTTCCGTGAAGGCCGTGAAGATGTGTTTGTAGACAGTGTGGACCAGTTCAAATTAGCATTACCCGTGTTTGCCAAGAAGGACGCGAGCGACGTTGAGTTTATTGCTGAGGCTCACGATCTCACCTGGCCGGCACTGTTGCAACTCTTTGCCCATACCACCGCCGAGGAGAACGAGCTAAGCCAAATCTACGCAGCCAACGCCCAGAACAACGCCTATGTGCAGGGCTACAATGATACCGGCATGAATCAGACCGACCACCTGGACGACTTTTATCACTCCAGCGTTGTAGGCAAGTACCGCGTTATCGAGATATGGACCAAGGAGTATAACCGCGCTTATTGGTACCACGACAGGCTTAACGCCACCGTAGGCTACCGCCCGTTGAAAGACAAGGCCGCCATGGACGCTGAGAACGAGAAGCGCAAGCAAGACAACATCGTGAAGGATGAGAACGGTGTGCCCGTGCTTGACGCAGACGGCAACCCCACCTACTATGTGGATCCCGACGAGCTCCAGTTGATAGAGTATGAGTTTGGCATTGAAGATTTGTGGTACTACCGCTTCATCAGTCCCAACGGGTATTTGCTTGATGAAGGTGTTAGCCCCTATAAGGTTGTGAGGGAAGGATATAGTTTCTATTATCATCCCTACGTGTTCCTGGCCTATCCTTGCTTGCAGGGAGAGGTGAGAAGCTTTGTGGACCGCATGATAGACCGTCAGAGGCAGTACACCCACGACAACATCATGCTTGACTTTATCATCATGAACAGCGCCAAAGGCGCCATGGCCATTGATGTGGAGAGTATCAGCGACAAGCAGAGCTTCGAGGAAATGGTAGAGAACTACGTGAAGGTAGACGGAATTATCCTATACACCAGCAAGAAAGGTGGAAACATGCCTACACAGATTCAGAACAAGAGCTTGCCGGCCGGCATAGACCTCATCATGCAGCGCGACGCCAACATGGTAGAGCGCCAGAGTGGTATTCAGCCAGCCATGCAAGGTGTGCACAAGAACACCTCCGGCAAGCAGTACCAGATAGAGAAGGACAGCGCCGTAACGAGTGTTACCGACTATATCAGCAGTTACAACAACTTCCAGCTCAGAGTAGCCAAGAAACAGGTGTGGACCATGCAGGGCTATTACAGCAGCCAGCGCAGTATCATCATGACCGGTGAGGACTTCAAGACCTACTTTGACAGGAAGAAGATGAGTGATATTGATTTGTCACTCGCAATGGCTCCTGACAACGACAACCCCGTTATCCGTGACCAAATGAAAGATATTGCCTACCAGGCATACCAGCGCAACGAGATTGACTTTGGACAGTTCCTTGACTTCATTGGCAATGGCGGACACCAGCAGCTCAAGCGCGCCTGGATGGACTTTAACCAGCGCAAGGCACAACAGGCCATGGAACAGGCCGCCGCAGGTCAGCAGCCTGTTATCCAAGGCCAGCCCCAGCAGCAGAATACTAATCACATTCTGCCGTCGAAGGATGGAGAGGCTTTGCCAGCGCAGACCGGTAGTGCCGGAGCTTCAACATAACAGGCGACAGATGGGTGAGATAATACGCCACCCATTGCTTTAACTTTCGTGCGCGCAGCTCGTTATCCTCATAACAGCCGCGCGCACCCCATTTAGAAGGCGTGTAGTAGAAAGACTTAGCTTTCATATCCTCAACGTTTGTGGGCAGGTTGGATCCACGCAACTTGCCCATTCGCCGCAGCACACGCAACGACGGTTTGTATTTCTTATTCTCCTCATACGTCATAGGCGACCACACCATGTGTTTGGCATCGAAGAAGAGATAGACGCGAGGCGAACCTATCTCTTTATACATCTTCACACATTGACGCACGCCGTCGTGCCACATACGAGTGGCCCGGTACTTCTCAACACGATAAGCCACCGGCGCATAGACACGATAGAGGCAGTTGTTGAGGAAGGTTGTAATTCTTTTGTCCATATTAATTTGTATTTGGCTGAGGCTTGAAAGCCTCAGAACGGTTATCTAAAGACGAGTTCAGGCGCCAGAGGCTTTTTCTTTCGGCGCTCTTCTGCAGCTATCTCTTCACGTGTCTTAATCTTCACGACGTAGACAGGATCCATTTCCAGCTTATCGACGTAGAGCGCAATGGCCCTGGCCATCACCCTATCATCATGTTTGCCTGGCACGTTGCCGTACTTACCATCCGGATATTGCATGTAGTAGGAGTATTCATTAAGCGCCTCCTGTTCACGCTCGATATATCCAGATGTACGGATGATACTCTTCAAGTTCATTATCACACCCACCTTTGTTGAGGTGTTGGTGTTGAATCCCCAGCGCAATTCCTTTGGCTTGCGCTTTAGTGTCTTGCTATGGTTACTGTTATAGATGTTATCATAGAGAGGCACGAGGATTGGGAAGAAGAGTTCAGAGACGTCACCGTCGGTGTTGTTCATCTTCGAGTAGGCCGTGTTATTCTCCACCACCAAGAAGGCATCATAGTAGAAGTGGGAAATCTGAGCGCAGCGCATTGCCAGTTGATCCGGATCACAGTGCCCGTGCCACTCCGCGACGACCACTGGAACACCACCGTACATTTCATCGTAACGGTCAAGCACCACTATATCCGAGTAGTCAGAAGTACGATGAGAACCGCCAATATCACAGGCGACGAGATACCGGTTACGCACATCTTCTGTATCATCCGGCATTTCCCACACCTTCAATGGGCCGCCGCGTTGCTCTACCAAGTGCACATTATCCATGCACTCCGGAAGCTCAGGAGAGACGCTTGCGCCCTCAATGTCGCCGACAAAGACAGGCTCCTGGCAGTCGTCACGCAGTGCTTCCACCTGATAGATGTCGAACACCGCAGAGCCAGAGTATTTGAATGCTTCGATGTCGTCGGACGGGTACTCTTGCTGCATGTCGTCAAGAGACGGGTAGGAATCGAAAGTCTTTGCTTTATCCCAATACCACTTGATACCCTCAATGGTAGCGCCCTTCTCCCATAGTGACCACAAGTATTCGCCAATGCCCCCATCCTTGCGCATCTTCCAGAGATCTATCAGGAAGTCGGCACGTTCATCGTCAGTCATGTGCTCAAAGTACGTCTCAATCTCAAACCATGCCACGAACACAGGCGTATATGCAGAGAGCTTGTTTCCGTGCTCATCCACTTGTTTAGCCTTTACCCACTCGTCGTGATACTCATTCTCAGAGCCGTTAGGCGTGCTTTCACGCACCACGAAGGAATAAGGCTTCAACATGATAGGTGCAATTACCGACTTCACCACCTTTGCCGGTGTCCACTTCTCCGTATCAGGGAAGAAAGCCTCCTCCGTGATATGAGCCATTGCCACGTCGTCAGAACGAGCCGATTCAGGATTAAGCGCCGAGCCAGTCTGTATCTTACAGTTGCGAGGCACCAAGTATTTGATGTTTGGATTTTTGGAATCATTCTTGATCTTGCGTGCATCCGTCTTATACTCTTCTCCAGTGTCATAGAAGAGCCAGAGAGGAATAGAGTTGATAAGGCGCTCATACATATTGAACACCGTGATAGACGATGTAGACTGATGGCCGACAATATTGCAGTTCCAGTTGGTTTTCCAGAATATCATTATCCATGCCATGTAGATGTCGGTGAGCGTAGAGCCACCCCACTGACGGCACTTCAACAAAATCACGAAGATAGGCAGGCCAGCCAGACGCAGGTGCTCAAAGACCTTGCAACACTTCACCTGGGCAGGACGCAGGTAGAAAGGAATGTCCGGGCCGCCCTCCTTATTCTTGATCCTGGCATAAGCATAGGCAAAGAAATAGAAATCATGCTTGCAGCGCAGGCGAGAGAACCGGCGCACGATAGCTTCACGCGCTTTCTCATAGCTGCTATCAGGCATGTACTTTTCGATATAGGAGCGTATAGAGCCAGCCTTGACGAGCGCACAGACAAACGACGACTTCAACATTTCAACAGGAAGCCACAGTTCCTGACCGGCGAAGAAATCGGTGAGCACGCACCGGAAGCGCTTTCCAGGAGCATTACGGCCCGTCATGGGATCGTAGCCCTCAAAGAGCACCAAGATACGGCGCTTATCCTCCTTGATGATACTATCAAAGAGCGCGTGAGGCATCTTTGCTTGTTTCTTTATCTTAGTCGCTGTTGCCACGTTGCGCGTAATTAACAAACCGACGAACAAGACGCTCCAGCCGATAGAAGGCGAAGCCGAGACAGAACATCACCACGTGATAGACACCGGCGAAGCCTGGCAGAAAGCACCCCATGAGGAGCAATCCCATGGTGAGGCCGAGTGCCCACCGATCCCGACGCCATATCTGAGTGGCCGCCATACCCAGCAGGAACACCACGAAAACAGAGATTCCCACCACAGGAAGTGCAGGCAGGTAGACGAAAGACAATAGTACCGAGAGCACGTAGGCCGCCAGCAGTCGGTACCATCGTATGGCATTGTGCAACATCAACAGGCTCCAGGCATTTACGGCCCAATGAAGCCAGCCAGAGTGTCCGAACATATACACGAAGTGAGTGTAGAGAGCCGTTGAGGCCCCCACAGCAAACCACGATGTGTGTGCTATGAACGGAATGAGCAGCAGGCAGAAAGCCAGTGTGATGTAGAACTTTGTCATTATACTTTGAACTTTGAACTTTGAACTTTTTATTCTTTAAATCGTAGAGCTTATTCATTATGCAGACCGGAGAAATACCCACGCAGGGGGCCGGTTTGTCGAGTGCCAGTAGCGTAACCTTCTTTATGTCGCGCCGCCCATCCTCCATGAGCGAGAGCACCGTTTGGTAGAGCGCTTCAAAGAGTTGGTTTTTGTACTCAGTCTTAAACCGTTTTATCCTACCATGCAGCAGCCGGTTACGGATATAGTCGAGAGCCGCATCATAGCTGATACAGAAATAGGGCACGGGCAGAGACGCAGCTATTTGGCAAAGCTCCTTCATGGTGGTTGGATAACTCGCCACTTCCTTAGCTTTGCGGAACAATGCCGGCAAAACAACATTGTCACGATGGATATAGGTGTCAGTTATAGAGCCCTTATGTTTCATTTTATCAAGTCGGCTATGCAAAAATAACAAATTTATTTGGTATTGATATTAAGTGAATTGGGTAAAAATAACAATTTAGATTGGTATTTTATGACTGCCAACAAAAAAAGTACCTTTATCTTTACGCAAAGAAAACAAATCGCGATAACGTTATGG
>DLDC01000191.1:35051-52743 GCA_002480935.1 Prevotella sp. UBA7782
ACTATTACGAACCGCCAAAGAATGGTGGACCGTTTTAAGAAATCGAATCCGGAGTTTAACGGAGACGACGATGAGGCATTGTACGGCGCCGCCAACGACGACCTTGACAAGTATGACCAGATGCAGGAGCAGCGAGGCAAGCTTAACGAGGCGTTGAAGAGTACCAAGTATGCCCCCGAGATCCTTGCCGGCCTTATCAGCAAGAAGAACCCCGACGGCAGCGACTTCGATTTGCGCGACTGGCTCCTGAGCAACGACGATGTTGTGGACTATCTCCAGGACTATGCCCAGAACGGCCCCGACAAAGCGAAGGCACGTTGGGCAGGCCGGAGCAAGCAGCGCAAGGCCGATGAAGATGCTGAGGCTGCCTTCCTGAAAGACAAGGATGCCAAGGTGAAGAAAGAGGATGACGAGCTTGACGCCGCCCTGAAAGAATCCAACTACAAGCCCGAGCAGGTGAAGGACCTTATCAGTTGGATCTATGACAGCAAGACCGGCTTTATTCGCCGCGCCGCCAACTTCGAGCTTACCAAGGACGATTTCATTAAACTGTTCCGCATTAAAGACTACGACGTAAAGATGGCCGAGAGTGAGGACAGAGGCTATAAGCGAGGCAAGAACGAGCGTATCGACATGTTCGAGCACAAGCAGCAGAAGCGCCGCAACATGCCACCCGATGTGGGAGGTGGTGGAGGCAACGCCAAGCCCGAGAAGCCGAAGGACAGCCAGATGGCCGCCCTGGATCGCATGAAATATGCGTTTGGCTAATGAAAACGAATTACGGAAAACTGAAAGGAGCCGGTTACATTGTCAGAGGAGCCCACAGCCGCAGCAAGACCGAGGATGTTATCAACGCCGAAGGCCAGCCGGACCTATATAAGCATCAAATAAGTTAAAACATCAATTCATTAAACAACAAGCAAATGAAAACATTTAAGCATTGGTTTGGATTCATGATTGCCACCGCAGTTATGATCCTCAGTTCCGGCAGCGCATTTGCCCTTGCAGATGATCCTGCCATCACAGACCCGGTAGGCCCTCTTGATGGTCCTGGTACCGGTGTGGGAGGTGCAAACTCCCATACCCAGAGCGAGGAGATAGTGGAAGGTCAGAACAAGGACTACGACTTCTATGTTACGCAGATCAACAAGCGTATCTGTGAAATGAAGTTGGAGAGTTGTCCTATCGACCAGATCCTTCGCGCTTCTACCCGTACCAATCACTCGAAGAGTATCACCGTGAAGTACTACGAGATTGGCCAGCGCCCGATCACTACCACCCTGGAAGAGAAGATTACCGCCACTACCACAGGTGCAGCGACGAAGATCACGCCAGTGAACAATACCGTCTTTGACAGTATGGACTCTATCCTCTTCCCCAACATCATGGGTTATGAGGACGACGGCACTACTCGCTCCACTATCAAGCCCCTCATGGTACGTGTTGTGGCCCAGAACGACGATCTCAACCCCATGGTTATAGCCATCAATGGTAAGAAGAACACCACTAAGGGCAACCGTTGGGACCTCCCCGACATCCCAGCCGGCACGCTGATGTTGCGTCTTGGCCGTGCAGCCGGTGAGACCGACGTAGAGACCGCCAGCTACTATCAGCTTCCCGAGGCCAGCGAGCAGTATTGCCAGCGCTTCATCATGCAGGCTGAGGAGAGCATCATTGAGCGCATGAGCGCTAAGACCCTTGACTGGGACTTCTCCAAGCAGGAGCGCATTGCCATGGACGATATGCGCGACGGTATGGAACGTTCCGGCCTGTTTGGTATCAAGAGCAAGACACGTTACGGCAAAAATGGTAACGTCTACACCACTGGTGGTATCTATTGGACCGCCGGCAAGGACATCCAGCTTGGCCACTGGGCACCGAAGATCGAGATTGATGCTCAGGGCAACAAGAAAGCCGTTACGGCCACAGTAGACGCCGGCAAGGGTGACGGCAGCACCGTTGAAAAGACCGTCTATGAGTACGTGATTTCTGAGAAGGAGCTTACCAGCTTTGTGAACAACGTAATCAAAGACGCCGGTAACGGTAGCCGTACCAAGCTGTTCTTTGTGGATAACCTCATCTATCAGGCATTCAGCAACCTCAAGAGCAACAAGCGCATTATCACTCAGACCGAGAGCAACTATCGCAACTGGGGACTTGACTTCGAGAGCTTCAGCAGCATGGGCACAAAGATTCTCATCTATCGCCACGATGCCTTCAACTACATGGGCATGAGTGGTTGCGCCTTCCTGTTGGATCCCCGATACCTGGAGAAGTGGGTATTTGGTGACTGGAGCCGTAAGGAGTACAACCTGAAAGACCTCTTCATCCGCAATAGTAACGCCGTTGTGATGGAGGAGTTCAGTTGTTGGACCCTTTACTTCCCCAACGCCCACGCCCGTGTGTTCCGTCCTGAGTTTGACACCAAACTTGGTGTTACCGATGAGGAACTTGTGGCGTAACGTCTTTCCGGCTCGTTAAAAGAGCCGGAGCAGTGGCTACAATACCAATAATAAATAACAACTGGGCTCGTCTCGCACCAGGCGAGCGAGCCCTTTTCTTTTACATCAGCTATGGTAATATACAGATTTGCAGCACCCCGACAATTCATTTTCAGTGTGGCCGTAGAAGGACGAACACATCTGATCCGCTTTGGTGAGCGCAACCAGTTTGGCACAAGCGTATTCAACACCAAGGACGCGAAGATTGCCGAGGCCATAAGAAACAACAACCTGTTCAAACGAGGCAGCATTGCTGAGGCCCCGAAAGAAGAGATTGCCGAACCCACTAAAGGGAAAGCCCCCAAGAAACCCCAGCAGGCGCCGGATAAGAAACAGGCCGGTGAAGATCTTGACATCAAAAAGCTCACCAAGCCCCAGACCGGAAAGAAGCCGGCCAAGGACGACAACACAAAGACTTTCAAGAATATAACTCAGGCTAAGGAATACCTAAGCAAGACATTTGGCATCCCCAAGACCAAGCTCAAAACGCCGGCCCTTGTGGAACAGGCCGCAAAGGACAACGGTATCACCATAGCCTATAAAACCGATTAACGATGCAGGCAACCATCCAATCACTCATAGAGAAGGTACGCATAGCCCTGGACGAGATCTTGCCCGAGGATGAGGCCGACGGATTTACCGCTAATGCCGACACCGAGATAGCGCAAGCCCTCCAGACGGCCATCATGCAGCTCAGCAAGGAGGCCAGCCCCGATATGTTGGAGCCGAAAGTTCTTAAAGGCGATCTTACTCCAGCACAGGTAAAGAACGACGACGGAACCGGCTACATCATCTTGCCGCCCGACTTTCTGAGGCTGATGGAACTGAAACTAACGTCGTGGAGCAGCAGTGTGTGGGAGCTGATGGATCCCACCAGCGACGAAGCCAAACGCCAAGCCAGCCGATGGGGACGAGGCACGCCCCAGAAGCCCAAGGCCATGGAGAGCCAGGATCGCGCCGGCAACAAGATACTTCGCTATTGGACGGCAGGCCGCTTTGCCAACAACGACGGCCGCGAGGTGAAGGCCATCTATGACCACAGGATAGAGACCTTTGCCTATATCGGCACGCCTGAACTATCGAGTGACGGCAGCGTGATAGACTGCAATCTGAAAGATGAGGCCGAGCGCTCCATCATCTACCGCGCCGCCGGTATCTACCTGGAGAGCAAGAAGGAGGCCGAGCTTGCCGACCGCATGTATGCACTATCAAGATAATAAATAAGCAATAGATATGGCACAACAGACAACACTATTACGCTACCGAGGCGACTTTACCAGTCTGACGGCAGCAACGGCGCTTATCAAGCCGACCGCACTGGCCGGCGATTTCGCTATGATCAATGGTAAGGTGTACGAGTGGAACGCGAGCACCAGCGCACTGGAGGTATCGACGAACACGACACACTATAAGGGAACCTTCACCAACATCTACAATGTACAACGATGCTACCCGAATGGAGGTGTTGAAGGCGACTATGTAATCATCCTTGGTTTTGCCCACTACTGGCAGGCCGACCGCAATACCTGGGTAGTGAACGAGAACCGCGACGAATACATTGACGAGGTTATTACCACCCTGACAGGGCAGGTAGGCAAGATCGACGAGTTCCAAACTACCATCACCAACCTTGTGAGCGCCGGCTACATGTTTGGAGGCATCATCAATGCCGCCACCATTGCGCCGACGATGAACACAACGAAGGTGTGCTTCCTGGCACTCACAGAGGGCACCTATAAAAATTTTGGCGACAAGACCGTAGACGCCGACGAAGTAGCCCTGTTCAAGTGGGACGGCAAGAGCTGGGACAAAGAAGATACCGGCCTGGCTAAGAAGAGCACCCTTGACGCGCTTAGCCAGAGCTTCACGGAGTTCAAGACCGAGATCAACGAGGCCATGGACACCTTCAAAGGCGAGGTGAACGATCAGATCAGTGAGTTTACCAATCCAATGGTAGCAACGCTCAACGCGCCCACCGGTGTTGTCGAGGCAAGACAATCTGATTACTTTGTCATTATGGGTTCTGTAAAGCGTCAGGACGGTACTGCAATAGA
The DNA here is from genome assembly GCA_002480935.1 of Prevotella sp. UBA7782. The sequence continues at coordinate 39,607 of DLDC01000191.1, forward strand.
TAAACCGGACACATTCAGTATCACCTACGACGGGACAGAAGTAGCGACAGCTCCAGAATCAGCTTATAAAAGCAGTCCTACCGTTGGCAGCCATACGACCGTGTTAAAGGCCACCAAAGACAAGATGAGTGTTGAGGTGAGCAAGAGCTACATCGGCGTTAATGCTTCCTACCTTGGTTTTGCAGCCACGGCCAATGCCGAAGAGATAACCGACATTACCGCCCTTGGAGTGAAGGCTATCTTTGCATCCCCCACTGGATCCTTCACGATGGAGAATACCATTGACAAGACCTATCTGTGGATAGTGATCCCCGACGACCAGACTTTGAACAGTGTGAAGCTTGCCGGCTATGAAGTGCCGATGCAGTTGCCTATCGCCAAGGACGGCTACCGCTACTACCGCAGCAGCTATCCACTTGTTAGCGGATCATATACTTTCGTAATTTCTTAAACACAACAGCAATATGGATAACATACCAATCTTAGGCCCATTGGTAGCAAAGTGGATGAACGGCGAGAACCCCGGCCACGTCACCACGAGCGACCAGATATGGGACAGCGACCAAGCGAAATCGCAGAGCGACGTGAACAAGCTCGCCCTGACAGGTGGTCTGTCGCCCTTCAATGAAATTTTCAAGAGTGGCACGGACACCGTATTCAACAGGAACACGACGCTTATCAAGTACGATGCCATTGCCTACGATGAAGCCACCAAGCGTTTCTATGCACGCTCAGGGCAGACTTATTACGCCTACTGGCTTGGCATGGACTTGTATGTGGACAGTACAGGCGCAGTGCTCCAGAAAAAGCCATTCTACTGTGACACCTACCTGTATGTGTGGGACGCAGGCACAGCCAGCCTTGTGGCCGTGAGTGGCAACAGCGTTGGTGGAGGCTTCCTCAACGTCACGTCGGCCGTGCCACTGAGCGCAGGCGACTACTACACCAAGGAGCGAGCCGTTGCCGCCCTGAAAGAGGTGAGCATCAAGGACGAGTTGAAGCAAGGCCTTATCATCACCTTTGAGGCCAGTGCAGGCACATGGATGGAGTTCCGCTTCTCAGTGGACGACATCACCGCCTTCTACGATGCAGCCTCATGGGTAGAGTACGGAGCCAAGGACGTTATCAAGAAGATACACGTCACTCAGGGCACCGTGACAAGCGAGCTCACCCCGGACGCAGACGGAAACGTCAATCTCCAGATACCCGAAGTGGTGACAGACGAGACCATCGACCCGAACAGCACCAATCCACCGCAGAACAAGGCCGTTGCCGCAGCCATTGAGCAGGTGGGCAAGAACTTCGGAGCAGCGTTGAGGCTGAACACCAACGGCGACGGAGACAGCAAGACCTATTCCCTTTCCCTTCTGGACCAGAACGGAGAGGAGATAAGCCAGACCGACGAGTTTAGTGGAGGAGGTGGTGGAGGCAGCACCGCCACAACGAAGGTGCAGCTCACCAAGCTCAGTGCCAACCCGACGGTGAAGAGTGGCGACCAAGTGAAGCTCAGCTTCACCTACGACCATGTGAGCACCGACACAGGCGAGAGCACAGGTAACGCCGCCACGGCCGTTGTCACCATCGTTCACGGAGCGACGAGCAACACACTGAACATCAACCTCACCGCAGGCAGCACCACGACACTCGACGTTACCAAGTACCTTGGACTGGGCAACAACACTGTGAAGGTGAAGGCCAATGTGGACGCAGGCGACTATGTGCAGTCGCAGACTATCTCATGGAACGTGAACGTGGTGCAGCTCACGCTGACATCGACATTCAACATTGCATCGGTAATCAACCGAGGCGACACCATCAGTATTTCTTACTCCCTCAGTGGCTCAGGTACCAAGACGTTGAAGATGTATCTTGACGGAGTGCAGAGCCAAGACAAGAGCATCACCACTTCCACGTCAACAGGAGCTTTCAGCTTGTCTACCCTGAACCTCACTCACGGAGCCCACAGCATACAACTCGTGGCCGAGCTGGAGCTTGCCAGTGGCACCGTGCTGAAGAGTAACAGCATCTACATGGGCATAGCCGTAAGAGAGAGTGGCAAGACCACGCCTATTGTCGTGGCACGCTTCGACTATGCCGACGGCACCATCATAGAGGCAGGCGCAACACCATATATCCAGACGACACAGTTTGACACCTACAATGTGAACTTTGCCGCCTACAACCCCAAGGAGACCCCGACACTGGCCACAGTGAAAGTGAACGGAGTAGTGGTTAGTCAGAGCCGTGTGAGCTTCAGCAACACCCAGCTCACGCTTCGCAGTGCCAACGCAGGCACACTGCCCTGTACCATCACCGTTGGAGCGACGACATTCACGTATAATCTCGTAAGCTCGAAGAGCGACCTGAACCTTGAAGAGCCCACCGACAACCTGAAGCTGAAACTCACTGCCGACGGACGCACCAACAACGATGCAAACAGGGAAGAGTGGACGGACGGCACCAGCACATCGACGCTGACAGGCTTCACCTTTGGTGGTGACGGATGGATGGGCACCTTCCTCAGACATAAGAACAGTGCCAAGACCGTGGTGAACTTCAACCCACTGGAGCAGCCGAGCAGCAACCCCACCAACGCCTTTGCCTTTGAAGTGAAGTTCAAGGCCAGCGAGGTGACGAATGAGGATGCCGTTATCATCAGTTGTGTGGATGCTGACGGAACAGGCTTTGTCATCACACCGCAGGAGGCACGCATGCAGACGAGAGGCAAGAGCACCGTGAGCATGAAGATGGCCAGTGGCGAGGTGCACGAGGTGGGCTTTGTGGCCTATCCCCAGAAGCAAGATGGCAGTAGCATCGACGAGCAGCAGAGCGACCTGATGCTCTACATGTATATCGACGGTATCGCCAGCAATGGCGTGCAGCGAGCCAGCAGCGACAGCATCTATCAGGGCACGGCCATGCCTATCACCATCGGAGGCACCGACGAGGCCACAGTGGACGTGTACAACATGCGCTCCTACTCCAGCTTCCTAACCCATCACCAGATGCTTGCGCTCTACATCATCGACCAAGAGACTGCCGACGACATGTTTGCCCAGTATGAGGAGAACAACATCTTCGATGCCAACGGCAACATCACCGTGGACAGCGTGCCCGAAGGCACACGAGTGGTTATCGTGACAGGCGTTGAGGCCAACGGAGTGCCCACCGTGTTGCAAGCCGCAGTGAACAACAACAAAAGTCAGAAGTACGACGTGACCGAAATCCTCACCTATGTGAAGGGAGGCTATGCCGAACAGAACATGCGAGTGGACGGAGGTTGCATCCGTTTGCAGGGTACCAGCTCACTGGCCTATCCTATCAAGAACTACCGCTTCTACACCAAGAAGGCCGACAAGACGCAGAGCCCGGTGTATATCGGTTGCGACGAGCAGGGCATAGGAGGCACGGAGGCAGCGAAGGGCAAGTGGAGTTTCCACCTGAAGGACGACAACCACGAGTATATCGCAGCTCCAGTGAACTGTTGGTGTGGCAAGGCCGACTATGCCGAGAGCTCATCTTCGCACAACACAGGTATGGCACGTATCGCCAACGACGTGCTTGTGGCCATCGGCGACGTGACCCCGGCACAGCAGCATGTGGACCGCACGAAGTACGACTACGACGTGCGCACCACCGTGGACGGAGAGCCATGCTACATGTTCTACCGTGCGACGCTCGACGACGACCCCATCTTCTTGGGCAAGTTCAACTGGAACAACGACAAGAGCACGGAGGCCGTGTTTGGCTTCTGTGATATTCCCGGCTACCATGACGACGCACGCATGAAGAGCTACTTCGACACGTTGAAGGGCAGCATGGATGCCGCCACCCTTGCCAAGACAGAGTTCAGCGTGATGGACGGAGAAGATAGCGTCATGGGTGACAACCCGACAGAGTGTTGGGAGTTCCTGAACAACGACTATCCAATGGGCATGTTCAAGACTGCCGACTTCGACAGCAAGACCTACGACAGCGACGCCAAGGCTGAGGTTGCCGACTGGACGAAGGTGTTTGAGAGCCGTTTCCCCGACAACGACACCCTGAACGATGCCTACGCCAACGGCACCGTGAAGCCCTACTTCCTTGAGAGACTTGTGAAGTGGGTGCAGAGCACCGACACCACCGCAGTGGTGGACGGAGGCACTATCACCATCAATGGCAGCAGCGTTGCCGACACCGTGGAAAACCGCAGAAAGAAGTTCCATGACGAGATAGGCGACTATTTCGACACCGACTATCTGTGCGACTACTACGAGTTTACCGACATCTTCGCTTGCTGTGACCAACGAGTAAAGAACATGATGCTTGCTTTCTGGTATAACCCCGACAAGGGCAAGGTACTCGGCTACTTTATCTTCTACGATTGCGATACCATCCTTGGTGTGCGCAACGACGGACGACTGAAATACGACTGGGACGTGGACGAGAACACCGTGGACGCAGAGCTGAGCACAGCCGACCACACCGTGTATGCCTACGCAGGCCATGACAGTGTGCTGTGGGCCAACCTCAGAGCCATGTTCCAGACGGAGCTTAAAGCCAGCTACAAGCGCATCCGCGCAAAGCTGACCAACGACCTCATCTTTAAGTATTTCGACGAGCAACAGAGCGATAAGTTCTGTGAGGCCGTGTATAACCAAGATGCCATCAACAAGTATGTGATACCAAAGACACAGGGTATCAGCGTGCTTACCAATGGAGTAGAGACGAAGCAGACCTACTCCTATCTGGAGAGCATGCAGGGAAGCCGCAAGACCCACCGCCACCGCTTTGTGACGAACCGCAACAGCCTCCTTGACGCATGGGCCAGCACAGGCACCTACACCATGAGTGATATTCGTTGGAAAGGCAACAGCGCAGCAGGCGCAAAGGTAGTGGCCAAGGCAAGCCGCCAGTACTACTTTGAACTGTTGCGTGAAAACTCCAGCTTGCAGCATGATAAAGTTGAGGCTGATGCAGAGTGGAGTGCCACCTACTCAGAAGAGGCCAACATCGGTACAATCTTCCATCTGTATGGTGGTACATGGATGAAGTATCTCGACCTTAGCCAGTGGGGAGGCTTCACCGACCTCACATTGCCGAGCTTGCCAGTGTTGGAGCACCTTATCCTTGGCCTTGCGTCAACGGGTAAGACCTACTCACTGACAGAGCTTGCCATTGGTAGCCAGCTACCGATGCTCAGGAAACTGGAGATACAGAACTACACCAACCTGAGCAGTCTCGACCTCTCTAAGTGCATGAAGTTGGAGTATGTGGATGCCACAGGCTGCACGACAATGAGCACGATGAGCTTTGCCGAGGCCAGCCCACTGGCAAGCCTGCATCTTCCTGAGAACTTCCAGACGCTTATCTTGAAGAGCTTACCAGCCATCAAGAGAAATGGTATTGTCTTTGACAATATCGCCAACCTCACAGGCCTGAGTGTTGAGAACTGTGAGCAACTCGACGGTTACGCACTCATGCAGGAGATTGTGGCCACCAGTGGCAGCAAGCTGAAATACCTACGCATCACCAATATTAATATAGAGGGTGACGGTAGCGACCTGCAAGCCCTCAAAGACAAGGACTTCGGAGGACTGGACGAGAACGGAAACATCGTTGTAGGCACATGTAAGCTGACAGGCCATTACCAGCTCACCAGCTACATGGACGACGACAAACTGGCCGTGCTGAAGAGCTTCTTCGACGAGCTGACCATCAAGCAGCCGACCTGCACCACCATTGAGTTTGACGACAGCATCAGCGACCCGGCCAACATTAGCAACCTTGACAACAAGACAGGTTACAAATTCAACAACACCTTCAAGCCGAGTGCCCATGTGTCGGCCATCCTTGCGAAGCGTCACCGTTACCTTGCGAAGAAAACGGCCACTGGAGAAATGACCGTGTGCCAGCTCCACGACGACAACAGCAACTACTTCGCTGACAACGACGACTACACGCAGGCCACCAAAGCCGACCTCACAGGCCCCAGTGGTGACGTGATGATATGGGAGCCTAAGTATTGGTATAAGGGCATCAACGACCTCACCAACAAGAAGAAGTATGCTTGCTATGCCAATGGCGACGAGGACAGCGAGCCGGAGCAGATGGGCGAGTATAAGAAACTCGTGCAAAGCGATATGGCCATCACCACAGGCTATGCGCTGAAGCTGAATGAGACGACCCTTGGCAGGGCCATCACCGCACTCACAGGATACAACTATGCCGTGATAGAGATACCGACGGACAAGGAGTATAAGCAGGTGAGAGTGCCGAGCTTCGCATCTTCCGCTTACGGCACGTTGATACTCGACGAGGACAACAATGTGTTGAGCTACATGAACGGACAGAGTATCAACGGCTTCATGGACGGAATGTATCTCTTCTGCACGTTGCCTGAGAAAGCCAAGAAAGTGGCCATCACCATCAAGGACGGTGTGGACTGGGACTATGTGCTCTTCTGTACCAGTGGCAATGTTGAGGCCATTGAACCTGACTGGGTATTCCACGATGAGTGCCTGATAGGTGTGTATGAAGCCAACATGGTAGACGACATCCTACGCTCAGTGTCGGGACGTGTCTCTACTGGAGGAGTAAACCAGAGTGCCTTCACCACCTACGCAAAGAACAGAGGCGACGGTTTCCAGCTCATCGACTGGGACATGCACAAGGACATCGGCAACCTGTACTTTGCCAGCCACGGCACAAGGAACGCTCAGGACACCAACGGCTATGGCTCAAATGATAGTGGACGCACTAACGGCAGAACCAACGCCACGGGTATGCAGGAAACATACTCCAACAATGCGGACACCGACGAGCAGACAGCCTACGTGAATGTGGGAGGCACCAAGGCGAACAACTATACCGATGGTACCAAGACTAACATCAGCTCACCTTGCGCACTGGGTTATGAAAACCTTTGGGGCAACAAGGCTGAGTGGCTTGGCAACACATGGTATAACAAGACCTTGCATGACAACAAGCTCCGTGTGACCGTGAACGGTGAGGAGCGAGTTGCCAAGGCCTACGATTGCGACGGATATGCCATCAGGGTTATCCACGGCAGGTTTATGGACCTGTTGCCAGCTACCAACAGCTATGGCAGCAGTACCACATACTATGCCGATGGAATGTACGCATACAATATTGGCGCAACGGCTCGTGTGGTCTATCGGTCGAACAACTATGCGTACGCGAATGGCGGTGTGTCGTGCTCGGGTGCGAACTACGATTCATCGTTCTCGAATGCGTACCTCGGGTCTCGGCTTGCCTTCCGAGGAACGATAAAACGTGCTGAGAGCGTCGAAGCGTTCCTGAGCGTGACGCAGGTGGCGTGAGGCGTGACACGTGGTTGGTGGGGAGCGAGGCCCCGAAGCCGAGCTTCCCACCCGACAAAACGAAAACGATAAAACGGAATGAAAATGATACGATATGGTTAAGACGATATAGGCGACGAACAGTCGCCGAAAGGCGGATTTCTCCAGTGGGCTCGTGTGGTCTATCGGTCGAACAACAATGCGAACGCGAATGGCGGTGTGTCGTACTCGAATGCGAACAACGATTCATCGAACACGAATGCGAACATCGGGTCTCGGCTTGCAATCTGAAAGAAATAAGGTTTACCGTTTGATGTGGTAGCCAGAAGAAATTAACATGCGTACGACACCGGGATATGTATATCCCAACGCTGAGCATGGGAGAATGAGCCTCGGCAGCAGCAAGCACCATCACAAGGTGTTTGGAAAGCGGAAACATAAATCGGGATGTAGAGTTTGGTAGGGCTACAGAGAAGTTAGCGGCCGAAGAACTTGGGCATCAAAAAAGGAAGGCTACAAATAGAATAGGTATGGAACGTATAGGTGACGAAATGCTCGACGAGGTTGCCGACTATGGCAACATATCAGACAGCATAGGAGTGGTGTTGAGAGGCAAGCGCAGGAAGCACAGCAACCAAGGCCGATATATCCTCAAACACCGTGACGAGGTGATAAAGAAGCTCCAGACGGAGCTAAGGAATGGCACCTTCCGTCTGCAAGGCTATCATGAAATGCTTGTCACCGACGGGCCAAAGATTAGACGAGTGCAGAGTGTGTGCCTCTATGACCGTGTAGGCATGAACGCCTTTTGCACCGTTGCGGAAAGAAAAATACACGGCAGGTGGATAAGAACCACCGCCGCCAGCATCAAGAACCGTGGCACCCATGACCTGTTGAACTATATCAGACGTGACATCCTGACGGACCACGAAGGAACAAAGTACTGGTATAAATGGGACTGGAGAAAGTTCTACGAGAACATAGACCACGAAGTGATGATGCAAGGTTGCAGGCACATCTTCAAGGGCAAGCGCACCCTTACACTGTTGGAGGACTTTATCACCATGCTTGAACATGGTTTGTCGATAGGCCTCAGAAGCAGCCAGATACTTGCCAACATGCTTGCGAGCATCTATATTGACCATGTGCTGAAAGACCAATACAGGCTTAGCCACCATTACAGATACTGTGACGACGGTAGCGAGGCCGCAAGCAACAAACAGAAGCTATGGATTATCCGTGACATCGTAAATGAGCTATCAGAGGCCATCAGTCTGACGATAAAGCCAAACGAACGGATATTTCCCGTGACGGAGGGTATAGACTATCTGGGCTATGTGATATACCCCGAAAAGACATTGCTCAGGAAACGAAACAAACAGAAAGCCGCCCGTAGGCTAAAGAAAGTGAAGAGCAAGAAGCGCAGGCATGAACTGGAAGCGAGCCTGTATGCCATGCTCAAACACTGCAACGGCAGGCATCTGTTCTATGTATTAACAGGAAAGACTATGATAGAGTTCAAGGAAGTTGGAATGACATACAAGGCCGACGATGGTAAGAAGCACTTCAACGGAGAAATGATGAAACTCTCCCGACTGGTGAACACGCATATCATCATCAAGGACTTTGAGACAGACGTAAAGACAAAGAACGGACTTCGTACGCTCGTGAGCTTCGAGAAAGAGGACGGGACACAGGGTAAGTACTTCACCGAGGACAAGCAGCAGCTCTATTTCCTGCAACAGTTCAAGGACAAAGGACTAATGCCCTTCCGCACCGAGATACAACTGGAGCACTACGGCGACGGAAAGATAAGATACATATTTACATAAAATAATGCTATTATGAACAGAGCAAACGGTTACAAGGGTGTGGCACTGAAAGAATGTGTGAACCCTATGAAGAACAAGTGGCGTGTGCGTTGGGGACTGACCCCGACGAACGAGACCGGGGAGAATGTAGACTTCTGGGAAGAGGAGTTTGGGCATGAGCCGACTAAAGAGGACATCCAGGACTTCATCTATAAGGCCATTGACACTGACGCACAGCAGAAGATCCTATCCGGACTGACGTTTAACGGCTTGCTTGTGTGGCTAAGTGCCGAGAACCAACGGAATTATACAGCGACGGCCATCAGGATCCAGACAGGCGACACGAGCGTCTTGCCGGTAAGCGTGAAGTTAGGAACCGATGAGGCACCAGTGCTCCAGCAGTTCAATACTGCAGGTGACTTCCTGGCCTTCTTCAACACAGTGAACAAACATATCTCAGACACACTTGCTGAGGCTTGGCAGGCTAAGCTTAGCATTGACTGGGATAAGTACGATCTTAAAGAGTAGGAGGCATGGCCATGGAGAAAATATTTCAATGGATGGGCAAGCACATGGATAAGATATGCCACTTCGCATTGTGCGCATTGATTGTCCTCACTGTGGCAAAGTTGTTTGCCGTGTACGACCGTGACTACATTTCGCTGATCTGTGGTACCATTGTAGCACTGTGCGCCGGAGTGGTGAAGGAAGATAGAGACCGGCGCACCGGTGGTATCTTTGACAAGCAAGATCTATTGGCCGACATCCTGGGAACCATTTACGGAGTAATCATTTACTTAATATAAGGAGGACGGCTTATGAACGACTGGAAAACAATACTTATGGGAATAGTGAGCAGCATCATACTCATGCTGAACCCCATCAAAGACTTTGTGGTGGGCATGCTGATAGTGTTCACGCTGAACTACCTGGCAGGCTGGACGGCCGACAGGGTTACCGGTGGAAGTTGGAGCATGAAGAAAACATTTAGCTTTGGCAAGCAGTGTTTCGTATTCTTTGGTATCATCGTGTTTATCTTTGTGACCGGCCATTTCCTTCACAAAGGCGACGAAGCATTGATAGGCGTGCAGTATGTGTGTATCATTGCCGTGTGGGCATACTCCAGGAACATCTTGCGGAACCTTCGCGACCACATACTGGAGAAAGGTACCACGATGTGGCAGCTTGTGGACATCCTATATTGGATAATCTCTTTTGAGATCATCGAGAAGTTGCCAGCCGTGAAGAAGTACTTAGAGAAGAAAGATAAAGAATATCAAGAAGAACGAGCAAATGAGACAGATTAAGGAAATTATCGTGCATTGTACGGCAACACCAGAAGGCCGTAACGAGACCGTTGCCGACATCGACCGTATGCACAAGGCCAACGGTTGGCGCTGCATTGGCTATCACTATGTAGTGTACTTAGACGGCACTGTGCACCCAGGCAGACCAGAGAACCAGGTAGGCGCCCACTGCAAAGGGCACAATCAATTCTCCATCGGTGTAGTGTATGTGGGAGGCGTAGGCAAGGATGGTAAACCCAAGGACACCCGGACACCGGCACAAAAAGCCGGACTGAGGAGTATTCTTAAAGATCTTAAGAAGAAGTACCCAGGCGCAAAGATACTTGGCCACCGCGACACATCTCCCGATCTGAACCACAACGGGAAGATAGAACCCAACGAGTGGATCAAGGCGTGCCCGTGCTTTGACGCTAAGACAGAATATCAGAACATCTGATCTACCATAGCAGATGAGGCCCCGAGGGCAGGCGCAGCGCCACCCGAAGGGCCATTATTGAAAACGTAACAAAATCAAGACAAATGGACGACGAGCAGAAGAGTGTAGGATGTGTGTTGTGGATCCTTGGCATAGGCATGCTGTTGGCAATAGCCAGTCTGTTTATGGGATGCACCACGACGAAGTATGTACCAGTAAAAGAGGCGCACACCGAATACCGGACGAGGACAGACACCATCCATCAGAAGGACAGCATCTTCTTCAGAGACAGCATTTGGACCAACCAGTACATGAAGGGTGACACCTTGGTACTGGAGAAGAACCGGACGACGAACTACTATAACAACCACTACTATAAGCAGGCAGGGAGAGATACCGTTATCATCCGTGACAGCATACCGCAGCCCTATCCAGTGGAGAAGGCACCATCAGCAAAGGATAAGTTCTTTACGAAGCTTGGCAATCTCCTATTGTGGGTGATAGGCGTTGTGTTGGTCCTGGCCATTGCTTATGGTGTGTATAGACTTTATAGGCACGAGAAGAAGCGCACGGCGTGAAAAGCCGCGCAGCAGTGGACGGGAATTTGTATTTTATGACTGAGACAGAAAGAAACCAAATTATATTTGCCGTATGAAAGTGATTGTGCAGATAAACAGAAAGAGCGTGATGGGGATAGTAGAAGGTATCTCCGTCACCATCAGTATGCACAATGGAGGCACGCCGACCTTTGAACAGTTATGGGCCAGTGACGCCGAAGGCCCCAAACTCGACATCTATTATAGAGAGGCCATTGGCGACCTGGAGCGCCACTTGATAGAATATATCAAGCAGAGCAGCGCCCAGTTTGACTTGCAGGCCAACGGCGAGGACTATGTTTGCATCCTGGAGCTTAGCGACCACTGGCCGCCCCGGCTGAAAGGACTACTGAGCAACAAGATGCAGGACTACCTGGTGCACAGCGTCACCGCCGGATGGATCAACGACTTTGAAGGTCTCACCGTGAAGCAGGACTTTCAGGCCATGGCCACCACCGACCTTGACGACATCCGCGTTATCGTGCAGAACCGAAGCTTTACACGCGCTGAGGCTGCAAGAGGCACCGACACTGACAAAGCCGAAGAAGAATACAGCACCACCGCAGGCGCACGCCAGACGGACACCAATAAAGCCGAAGAGGAACGTTTGCAAACCGCAGGCGCACGAGTCAACGACACCGACAAAGAGGCGAGCGAATACAGCGTAACCGCAGGCGCACGAAGCGAGGACGAGCAGAAAGCCATCACCGCAGACGACCAGAAGGCAGGCGCACGCACCGGCGATAAAAACAAGCCCACGACGGCCGCCGACCAGAAGGCCGGCAAGCGCACCACCGACGCCAGCAAAGCCGCCACGCCCGACGAGCAGAAAGCCGGCCAGCGCCACGACACGAAGGACACCGAGAAAGGCACCGAGCAGAGCGCAGACACTGGAGCACGCCACGAGGACAACGCCGAGGTGAGGCACTGGAGAGACGATACCGACTGGAGCGACACAAGAGACGAGTTCTTCTTGCGCCATCCACACCGGATAAGAAAAATTTAATACGTATTAGATATGGGAACCAACTTAAAGAAAATCAAACTGACATTTGACCTGGGTGAAGTTTGCAACGACATCCTGGCTAAATGTAACTTGATCTCGCTGAGCATCCACGATGCAGCGCTTGACGACATCAAGGCGAATGTGCAGGACCCGGACAATCCGGAAACTCGCAGTATCATCAACAGAGCCATTACAGAAGCTTTTGGAGCCGTGAAAGCCATGAGCCAGCGTTACCTGACAGTGGGCCGTGACACTGACAACAACGCCCTGGAGAGGATTGTGGCCATCAGCACCACCGATGCCGACGGCAACATTACCAGCATGACCTACGAGACAGTGACCATCAATCTCCAGATACCAAACTTCAATACGGCCGTGACGGATCATCTAAAGAGTATGATGCACAAGTATGTTGTGGACTGGACGATGTACCGCTTCCTTCAGGACCAGGTAGCAGACAAGGCCGCCGAATATAAAGGACTGGCCGATGCTGAGGACCACGACAATATCATTGCCGACCTGAACAGCCGGGAGCGCTTCACCATGCGCAGGGCCACTTGGTTGTAGAAATGTGATAAGCTTTTTTGTACAATGTTTTTCTTCATAGATATTAGTTTTTAAGGTTAACAGAAAAGAGGTGTTTTTAGGTAACAGAAGGCCGTCCAGCGTGATGTTTGGACGGCCTTCGCATGTTTAGA
>DLDC01000043.1:0-3249 GCA_002480935.1 Prevotella sp. UBA7782
ATCAGCATACCGTGGTCGTCGGTCAGCTCCCAGTTGTCAAAGCGTTCCTGGCGCATTTTCTGTGTTGGCACCACCTCAGGAGTATTCACGCCGAGGCTGTCAACGAGGTCGCGCTTCTTGGCATTGCTCAGTCCCAGCCAGTGAGCCATATCACTTCCTCTGAGGCTCTCAGCCTTCTTGCCGTCTACCATATAGGCCAATCCCTTGCGGGTGAAGCCCGGTTCGCTCACGTCACCGCCCCAAGCCACGGTATAACCGTTCATGATGGCGTTGTCTATTATCTTCATCATCTCATCCATGGGCACGTTATAGCTCAGCGGGTTGCGCCAGTTGTCTTGCACCTCTACAGCAAAGCGTGTATAGAAAGGATGATGTGTGTAAGAGGTGATGCTCACATAGTCGTTCCAGTCAAGTCCGAGGCTGGCAGCAAACGTCTTCGGAGTGTAGGTCTTACCCTCGTAAGTGAACTGCTCGGGGCACTTGCCCAGATAAGCATCGAGAATGCCTTGCAGTCCCACCTTCCACTGATTAGAAATCTTCTTAGCGTCGCTCTTGGCCACAGCCTCAACGTATGGGCTCATCACCTTGAAGAACTCGTCGAAGTTATTCAGCGAGTCGCCGTAGAGAGAGCCTGGGAAAGGCATTGCACTTTCAGGGCAGATGCCGTAAGTTTCCAAGCAGTAGAGAGGGTCGTAAGCCGAGCCTCCCTGTGAGAACTGGCAGTCGCCATGCAGCCTCACCACCTGTGTGGCTCTGTCCATGTAGGTTTTGTTGGCTACAAAGCTCTCGCACAAGTCATACGTCTTGCCTGTTTTTTTGAGTATTTCAGACTCAAAATAGCTCAGTGTAGAGTAATCCCAGCACGTACCCGAGCGATTCTGGTCCTTAATACTGGTAATAGGGTTTTGTTTCACTACGGTGAACACGGGCTTGTTCTTGTTCACCACGCTGTCTTTCTCTGTCTTGGCATTGCCCGAAAGCGCGAGCAAAGCAAGACAAGCCACTGCCATTACTTTTTTCATTGTCACTAAATTTATTTCTTGTATGTTATTAATAAAATATTCGCTTACGCCTCAGATCATCCATTTCCGGGCACAACAATGTGGCAAGGCAGACTTCCATAGTCTCCCCTACCACATTTTATCTTTGTTGTCAGGCTCTGTTCTCACTCATGAAAGCCTCTACATCAGCAGGATGATAAGGTATTCTGTCCTTGCCCAAGAACCTGCTTCCGTCGCTCGTTATGAGCACGTCATCCTCTATTCTGATGCCTCCGAAGTCCTTATACTCATCCAGCTTGTCGAAGTTAAGAAACTCCTTGCAGTGTCCCTCAGCCCTCCACTGGTCTATCAGTGCCGGTATGAAGTAGATGCCGGGCTCATCTGTCACCACGAAGCCCTCTTGCAGCCGGCGTCCCATGCGCAGGCAGTTGGTTCCAAACTGCTCAAGATTGGGTCTCACCTCCTCGTCGAAGCCCACGTTTATCTGGTCGAGCGACTCCATGTCGTGCACGTCCATGCCCATCATGTGTCCCAGTCCGTGAGGCAAGAACATGGCGTGCGCTCCCTGAGCCACGGCCTCGTCTGTATCGCCTTTGGCCAAGCCCAGCTCCTTCATGCGGTCGAAGATGATGTGGCAAATGGCAAAGTGCACGTCAGCATATTTCACTCCAGGCTTAGCCAGGCGCAAAGTAGCGTCATGACACTCCTCCACCACCTTATAGATGTCCAGCTGTCGCTGTGTGAATTTGCCATTCACGGGATATGTGCGGGTGTTGTCAGAGCAATAGTTTTCCAATGTCTCGGCACCGGCATCACAAAGCACCAGTCTTCCGCTCTCCAGTTGGGCCATCGAGGGGTTGCCGTGCATAATCTCACCATGCTGCGAGAATATCGTCGGGAAGCTCACCATGGCGCCATAAGAATTGGCTATGCCGTCGAGCTGTCCGCCAATATACTTCTCTGTCACGCCGGGGCGTGTGAGCTTCATGGCCGTGGTGTGCATCTTATAGCCTATCACGGCAGCGCGCTCCAGCTCGTCTATCTCCTCAGCCGTCTTAGCTGAGCGCATCTTCACCACTGCTTTGATGAGCGGCATCGACGCACTTTCCTTCTGCTGGTTGGGATGTATGCCGAGCAAGTCGAATATCTGCAACTTGATGTCATACCTGTAAGGAGGCAGAAAATGTATGGTGCGCTTCTTGGCCATAGCCTCGTTGCAGATGCTCTTCAGCTGCTTCATGGGTGCCGTGTGGGCCACGCCCACCTGTGCTGCCATGTCGCTCACCGAGTCTACAGAGCCATACCACACTATGTCGTCTATGTCTATGTCGTCACCTATCAGTGTTTCTGTGTCGTTGTCTACGTCTATCACACCCACCAGACCGTCTCGCTTCTGCCCGAAGAAATACAAGAAGCTGGAGTCTTGCCTGAAGGGATAATAACCGTTAGCCGGGAAGTTTGCCGGCGATTCGTTGTTACCAAATAAGATAATAACGCCGCTCTTTACGAGTCTCTTCAGCTCAGCGCGGCGGCTAACGTAGGTTTCTTTGCTGAACATATCCTTATATTTTTTAACATGTTTATTTTTGCAAAGATAGTTATTTTTCACAAAAAGTCAATATCTTTGCAATGCTTTTAACTTTGTTTGTATGCATATTGACAGAAACACGGGGCTTGTGCTCGAGGGCGGAGGCATGCGGGGCGTATTTACGAGCGGCGTCCTCGATGCTTTCATGAAGCATAATCTATACTTCCACTATGTGGTGGCGGTGTCGGCAGGTGCCTGCAACGGCCTGTCTTACATGAGCCGGCAGCCACGCAGGGCACGCATTTCCAACATCGACATGCTGGCCAAATACGACTATATAGGGCTTCGCCATCTGGTCACTCAGGGTTGTATCTTCGACCCCGAGCTGCTCTACGACAGGTTTCCTTTCGAGTTGGTACCCTTCGACTACGATGCCTACTTTCGCAACGTAAGCCACGGCTACACCTTCGAAATGGCCATGACCAACTGCCAAACGGGGCGTGCGGAGTATCTCACCGAGACCAACGGCAATGCCCACAGGCTCAACAATCTGGCCAGGGCTTCGAGCTCGCTGCCCTATGTGAGCAAGATAGTAGACATAGACGGCAAGCCTATGCTCGACGGAGGCATCGTAGACTCCATTCCCGTGATGCGTGCCATGGAGCAGGGCCATGCCTACAACGTGCTGGTATGCACACGCAACAAAGGCTGGCGCGACAC
>DLDC01000043.1:3266-3793 GCA_002480935.1 Prevotella sp. UBA7782
CCTGGTTCATCTACAAAAACTATCCCCGCCTGCGCGTTGTGCTCAGCCATCGTCTGGAGACCTACAATCAACAGCTCGACATGGTAGATCGCCTGGAAGCTTCGGGGCAGGCTATCGTCATCCGGCCCGTACAACCGGTGGTGGTGGGAAGAATGGAGAAGGATGTAAAGAAGCTTGAGGACCTCTACGAAGAAGGTTTCGAACAGGGCGAATTATTTGTCAAGCAGAACATCAAATAAGCAGCTCCGCCACACACAAGCCTGCGGCAGGATCCATCGATGTCATAAACAAACATAACGATTCTCATCCTGCTAAGGGGTGAGAAAGATGCTTTATCCTACCCCTTCTACGGCAGTTTCTCCCACCACCGGTTCTAGTTCACATTCTTAATATGTAATATATATTTACCACACAAAAGTCGTTGTTCAGTTGAATAATTCTTGTTTTGTACAAGATCATAATTTATTGATTTTCAACAACTAACATATTATCCCCCTAAAACCTCCCGTTTTATCTTACAAAACAGG
>DLDC01000043.1:3850-4275 GCA_002480935.1 Prevotella sp. UBA7782
CGATGAAACAGAACAGCAATGTAAATCTTTTTCAACGCATTTATCAGAGTCTATTCAAACCATTAAGCCTGACAGAAAAAGTATCGTTCAAGCATCTTACGCATCGCTTGCCGCATCTTCGTAAGGAAAAAAGAGCACGGCTATTCAAAGTAAATTTTTGTGAAACATACACGTATATCGTAATTAATTTGTAACTTTACACGCGGTTATGGACTTTTGGCCCATGCTCATTGCCCACTATTAAAAGAAACAGGCAATATGGAAAAGAAAAACAAAAAATTATATAAATGCACTTCAAATGGAATTATCAACAACCTACGCCCGCCGAGAAAGACGCCGCCAAGAAGTTGGGGGAGAAGCTTAACATCAACCCCATTCTGGCCCGTCTGCTCATCAACAGGGGCATAACAACGGAGTCTGCGGCC
>DLDC01000054.1:0-1928 GCA_002480935.1 Prevotella sp. UBA7782
CAGCGTGCCAACCCTGAGATGCAGAAGCGTGCCTACAACCTGGTGCGCGCATTGGTAGAAGAAGACAACAACCCCGTGGTGAGCATTCACGACCATGGTTCGGCCGGACACCTGAACTGTCTGAGCGAATTGGTAGAAGACTGCGGCGGTGAAATAGACATGACCAAACTGCCTATAGGGGACAAGACGCTCAGCGCTAAGGAAATTATAGCAAACGAGTCTCAGGAGCGCATGGGCATCCTGATTGATGAGAAACACCTCGACCATGTAAAGAAAATTGCCCAGCGCGAGCGTGCTCCCCTTTATGTGGTAGGCGAGACAACGGGCGATGCCCACTTCTCTTTCGTGCAGGGCGACGGCAAGAAGCCTTTCGACCTCGACGTGGCCCAGATGTTCGGTCACTCACCCAAGACAGTGATGAAAGACGAGACTGTGGTACGCACATACAAAGACGTAACCTACGACGCTGCCCGCATAGACGAATATATACAGCGTATGCTGCAGCTGGAGGCCGTAGCATGCAAAGACTGGCTCACCAATAAGGTAGACCGCTCGGTGACAGGCAAGGTGGCCAGACAGCAATGCCAGGGCGAGATACAGTTGCCACTGAGCGATTGCGGCGTGGTGGCACTCGACTATCGCGGACACAAGGGCATAGCCACTGCACTGGGACATGCTCCACAAGCCGGACTGGCATCACCTGAGGCCGGCAGCGTGCTCTCTGTAGCTGAGTCGCTCACCAACATAGTGTGGGCACCGCTGGCTGACGGCATGGACTCGCTGAGCCTCTCTGCCAACTGGATGTGGCCCTGCCGCTCACAAAAAGGTGAAGACGCAAGACTCTATAAGGCTGTAAAGGCACTGTCAGACTTCTGCTGTGCCATCGGCGTAAACGTGCCTACGGGCAAAGACTCACTCTCACTGAGCCAGCAATATCCCAACGGCGAGAAGATTATATCGCCGGGAACGGTCATCGTAACATCGGGCGGCGAAGTGTCTGACGTGCGCAAGGTGGTGTCGCCGGTGCTGGTTAACGACAAGAAAGCACACCTGCTGCACATCGACTTCAGCTTCGACGAGCTCCGCCTGGGCGGTTCGGCCTTCGCACAGAGTCTTAACAAGGTGGGCAGCGACGTGCCTACAGTGAAGGACGCACGCTACTTCTGCACATGCTTCGAAGCCGTTCAGGAGCTGATAAACCGCGGTTGGATACTCGCCGGACACGACATCAGCGCCGGCGGACTGATCACCACGCTGCTAGAGATGACCTTCGCCAATACCAAGGGCGGCTTGCACATCAACCTGCACGACATCAAAGGCAACGACGTGGTGAAGAAGCTCTTCGCAGAAAACCCGGGTGTGGTGATAGAAGTGGCCGATGAGCATTACGAAGATGTGAAGAATTATCTGGAAGACTGCTGCGTGGGCTTCGCCAGACTGGGCTATCCTACACCCGACAAGCGCACCCTGACGGTGAACGACGGCGACTGGAGCCACGAATTCGACATAGACAGCCTGCGCGACACCTGGTTTGAAACCTCTTACCTGCTCGACCGCAAGCAGAGCATGAACGGCATGGCCCGCAAACGCTTTAAGAACTATAAGAAGCAACCCCTTGAGATGAAGTTCAATAAGAGCTTCGACGGTAAGCTGGAGTCTTACGGCATATCAGCCGATAGGCGTAAGCCATGCGGCGTGAAGGCAGCCATCATTCGCGAAAAAGGCACCAACGGCGAACGTGAGATGGCTTACGCCCTCTATCTGGCAGGCTTCGACGTGAAGGATGTGATGATGACCGACCTCATTTCGGGCAGAGAGACACTCGAAGACATCAATATGATAGTGTTCTGCGGCGGCTTCTCCAACTCCGACGTACTCGGTTCTGCCAAGGGTTGGGCCGGAGCTTTCCTCTACAACCCCAAGGCCAA
>DLDC01000054.1:2005-9463 GCA_002480935.1 Prevotella sp. UBA7782
GAGCTCAACCTCATCAATCCGGAGCACAAACATCGTGCCCACCTCACCCGCAACGTGAGCCGTAAGTTTGAGAGCGACTTCCTGAGCGTGGCCATTCCGCAGAACAACAGTGTAATGCTGGGCTCACTGAGCGGCAACAAGCTGGGCATCTGGGTGGCTCACGGAGAGGGACGATTCTACCTGCCTGAACCGGAAGACCATTACAACGTAGTGGCAAAATACAACTATGCCGAATATCCGGGCAACCCCAACGGATCTGACTATAATGTTGCTGGCATCTGCTCAGCCGACGGCCGTCACCTGGCTATGATGCCTCATCCTGAGCGCGCCATATTCCCTTGGCAGCAGGCATGGTATCCTCTCAACCACAAGGGCGAGGAGGTAACACCATGGATAGAGGCATTTGTGAACGCACGTAAGTGGGTGGAGCAGAAGCTCAACAAGCAATAACAACAACTAACAGCAAGGCTTCAGGTGGCGGCATACCTCATGCCACGGCCTGGAGCCTGCCTTTATTATAAGAGATGAACTTTTACTGGGAGAGCTTTAAAACCTTTTTCAAGATAGGAGCCTTCACCTTGGGTGGCGGTTATGCCATGATACCCATCATTGAGAGCGAGATAGTGGAAAAGCGCAAATGGATTAACAAGAACGAGTTTCTCGACCTCATAGCCATTGCGCAGAGCTGTCCGGGGGTGTTTGCGGTAAACATCAGCGTGTTCATAGGCTATAAGCTGCGCCGCCTGAAGGGTGCGCTGTGCATGGCCGCGGGTGCCTCACTGCCCTCGTTCCTCATCATCCTGCTCATAGCCATCTTCTTCCACCGCTTCATGGACGTGCCTTGGGTAGCCGCCATGTTCAGAGGCATACGTCCCGCAGTGGTAGCTCTCATTGCTGTACCCACATTCACGCTGGCCAAAAGTGCTAAGGTGAACATCTACAATTGCTGGATACCCATCGTAAGCGCACTGCTCATCAAGTTTATGGGGGTCAATCCTATTTACATTATCCTGGCGGCCGGATTGTTAGGCTACCTGTATGGCAAATACATAAGACCCACACAAATAAAGTAAAGCATGATATTCCTCAAACTGTTTTATACCTTCTTCCTTATCGGATTGTTCGGCTTCGGTGGCGGATATGGCATGCTCTCGCTCATACAGACCGAAACGGTGGTGCACCATCACTGGCTCTCGTCGGCCGAATTCACCAATATCGTGGCCATATCGCAGATGACCCCCGGCCCCATTGGCATCAACTCAGCCACCTATTGCGGCTATACGGCGGTGCACAACGCCCAATATTCTGAGGCCATGTCGGTCTTGGGCAGCTTCACAGCTACGCTGGCGCTCGTCCTGCCGTCTATCATACTGATGGTGCTCATCAGCAAGCTCTTTCTGAAATACATGCGCACGCCGCTCGTTCAAGCCATCTTCACGGGGCTGCGGCCCGCCGTGGTAGGCTTGCTTGCTGCTGCCACGCTGCTGTTATGCGATGCTGAGAACTTCGGTTCGATAGCTGTCAATCCCTGGCAGTTCATCATCAGCATCATGCTCTTTGCCGCATCATTCATCGGAACGATGTGGCTGAAGATTAATCCCATCAAGATGATATGCTACGCCGCTTTGGCCGGGCTCGTATTATTATATTAGGTGAACATCAACAACCTTGTTAACATTATAAAAGAACAATATGATAAAAAGACTGATTTCAACTTTCTTCCTAGGACTCATCGCCTTCATGGCAATGGCCCAAAGTCAGACAGCCAACACATTACGCTACTTTCTGAAGAACGGAAAGACCTATGACATTAGGATGAGTGAGCTCTCACAACTCAAAAACATAGCCAACGTAAGCATTAAGAACATGTTCAAGGACACGAGCAAGCCCTCCAAGGACTTTCTCAATGCCGACATCGACAGTGTGGTGCTGGTTTACGTAGACTATCCTGACACCATACCGTCCGGGAACATCAACAAAAACACCAACCCCAAAGCCCTCTTGCTGGAGTATCCTAAGCTCAGAGAAGGCTCTGACCAGCTGCTCGTGATACATTCTACCCAAGAACTGGGCATCACATACAGTCTGGAATGGGACTGCACAAAGAAGTCGCAGCGATGGACATGCTTTGAGATGCACAACGGACTGCCTGACAACAATGTGGGCCGGTCGGGAAGTTTCAGGGAAGATCCCGACATACCGTCAAAGTACAGAACCACCCTCAGCCAGTATTCGGGCAGCGGCTTCTCTCGTGGTCACATGTGTGCATCCAGCGATCGGCAGACCACAACTGAACAAAACTCGCAGACCTTCTATCTGAGCAATATGCACCCACAATATCAGAACCATAACGGCAACCTCTGGCAGGCACTTGAAACTCAGGTGCAAAGCTGGGACAAAACGAACTTCCGCGACACACTCTATGTGGTGAAGGGCGGCACGATAGACAAGAGCGACCAGATACTGACCACAACTTCTTCCGGGTTGCTCGTACCCAAATACTTCTTCATGGCCATCTTATGCGTGAAGAACGGAGCCTACAAGGCCGTTGGATTTTGGACGGAGCACACCAACACCGCCATCAAGAAGGCCAAGCCTAAGGACTATGCCATCAGCATAGACGAGCTGGAACAGAAAACGGGCATCGACTTCTTCTGCAATCTGCCTGACGACATAGAGAATGCCGTTGAGAAGAGTTATACACCTGTCGACTGGGGATGGTAATGAGGCAGCTCAGCAATAAAGCAAAGGGTATTTTAGAAGCAGTGGTATCATCGGCCTCATTTGGCCTGATACCACTCTTTTCTGTGCCTTTGCTGGCCTTAGGCATGACCTCTGCCAACGTGCTCATCTATCGTTACATGTTCGGCTCACTGCTCATGATGGGGCTGCTGGCCCTGCGCCACACCTCACTCAGGCTGCGCTGGGGCGACTTTCTGCGTCTCTCGTTCCTGTCATTGCTTTATGTCATCTCCTCACTCTGCCTCTATGCCGGCTATCGCTATATGCCCAGCGGCATAGCTACCACACTGCTGTTCTCCTATCCGGTATGGACGGCACTCATCATGATCATCTTCTTGCATCAGAAAATCACGATACCCACAGCTCTGGCCATCATCCTGGCCGTGTGTGGTGTCTATTTTCTGTCAGGCGCGTCAAGCACACAAGGCACCGTGTCGGTCAAAGGCCTCATCTTGGAACTTATGTCCGGCCTCATGTATGCCATATATATGGTGGTGTTCCCACGCATGCGCATACGCAACATACCTTCGCTGAAGGTCAACTTCTACGTTTTTCTCATCGCCATGGTCATGCTCATGGCGTGGTCGGTTTTCAACGACGGGCGCATACAGCCCATTCCCTCGCTCCGGGCTTGCCTGAGCCTGTTTCTCCTGGGGCTGCTCCCCACTATGCTCAGCAACGTGTGCCTCATCATGTCGCTCAAGCTTCTGAGCAGCGAGATGGTAGCAACATTAGGGGCATTCGAACCGCTCACGGCCATGATAGTAGGCATTGCCGTCTTTCACGAGCCGCTCACCCTGGCCGTTATACTGGGGTTCCTGCTCATCACATCATCCGTCATCATTCTTGTCAAGAAGGGTTAGGCAACCTTCCCCACCCTCTGCGCATTGTGTGAACGTCATTTTGCGCGCAGAATGTGCAACCGTTTGCGCGTTAAAAATGCCTCTGTAACAGATTTTTCTTTAATAAGGAAAAAAAATAATGAGTAATTTTGGAGGTAGGAAAACCTAAATATGTAATTATGAAACGACTTTTTTCAACATGTCTGTGGCTCTCTCTCGGAGTCTCAGCAATGGCACAAGGATGGCCAGCAAACTATAATGGCGTAATGCTCCAGGGCTTCTTCTGGGACTCTTTCGACGAATCTCAATGGACAAGACTCACCAAGCAGGCCGATGACTTCAGCGGATATTTCGACTTGGTGTGGGTTCCGCAAAGCGGAAAATGCCTCAACAGCTCTTCTATGGGCTACGACCCTTATTATTATTTCAACCAAAACTCTTCTTTCGGTACAGCCGATGAGCTGAAGACAATGATCAGCACGTTCAAGCAGAAGAACATTCTCACCATCGCCGATGTTGTCATTAATCACCGCAACACAACAGGTTGGTTTACCTTTCCTGCTGAAACGTGGAACGGAACCACTTACCAGATGCTCCCTACCGACATCGTAGCCAACGATGACAATGGCGCGACCAAGACCGAAGCCGACAAGGAGGGCGTCACGCTCAGCGCAAACAACGACGAAGGTGAAGGCTGGCCAGGCATGAGAGACCTCGACCACAAGAGCCAGAACGTGCAAAACATCATCAAGGCTTACGAAAACTTCCTCGTTAACGAGATGGGCTATACCGGCTTCCGCTACGATATGGTGAAGGGATTTAGCGGCTCACACGTGGGCGACTATAACGAGGCGGCCGGCGTGAACTACTCCGTAGGCGAATATTGGGACAACAACAGCAAGATCAAGAGCTGGATAGACGCTACGGGCAAGCGCTCCCCAGCCTTCGACTTCCAATTCCATTACGCTGTGACAAATGCCATCAACACCTCCAACTGGGGCTCGCTCAGCTCGGCATCGCCACTCATCAAGGAAAGCAATTACAAGCGCTACGCCGTTACATTCGTAGAAAATCACGACCTGGAGCAGCGTGAAGGTACATCGCCCGACCCTATAAAAAAAGACACACTAGCCGCCAACGCCTATCTGCTGGCCATGCCGGGCACACCTTGTGTGTTTCTTCCGCACTATCTGGCTTATCCTACCGAAATAAAAGCCATGATAGACGCACGCAAGGCTGCAGGCATAACCAACCAAAGCAACTTCGGTGACTTCCGCATCAACACCTCTTATTATGGCGTCATCACCACAGGCACCAAGGGTCAGCTTCTCGCCATCGTGGGCAACACGGCGCTCATGGGCGAACCCAGCAGCTCATACACAAAGATACTGAGTGGCTATCACTACGCTTATTACCTCTCTAAGTCTGCCGAAACAGCCTTCATCGACAAGCCGTCGGGCACCTACTCAAAAGCCTTCAGCACCACGCTCACTGCTGTGAGCAACAGCGCTGACGCCAAGATAGCCTATACCACAGACGGAACAGAACCTTCTGCCACCAACGGAACACAGGTGGCCAGCGGCACAACAGTCAGCATCAGCAGCGACTGCACGCTCAAGGCTGTGCTCATAGCAGGCGGAGCGGCAAAGGGCAGCGTCATCACACGCCATTATATGTTCTCACACTTCACGCCGAAGGACATCTACGTCTACGTGAATGCCGACGATGCCGGCTCAGCATGGAGCAACTGGAAAGACGGTATTTATTATTGGACGTGGGGCGGCGACGGCACACACGCACCCAAGAGCGGCAAATGGCCGGGCGACAAGGTGGCTGCTACCGAGACAGCCGACAACAAGCAGTGGGCCGTACAGAGCTATACGCTCAGCAGCGAGGACGATGCCGTGAGCTTCGTGTTCAACATGGGCTCTAATGTCACACAGACCGAAAACAAGACGGGCGTAAACAAAACCACCTATCTGCTCATCAACAACACGACAGACGATAGCGGGCACAACACCATCAGCACAGTGGCAACCGGCATAAAAGGCATCACCAATGTGGAGAAGCCTACAGACGACAAATGGTACACGCTCAACGGCCAGCGCATAGAGAGGCCCACACAGCGCGGCATATACATCCATAACGGTAAGAAATTGATTATTCATTGATAAAGATGAATCGATTAAGAAAACTCATGATAGCGTTGCTGGTCTTCACGGCCGGCAACGCTATGGCGCAAAAATACGTTGGGGGCGACATCTCATTGTTGCCCTCATACGAGCAAAACGGCGCCACCTACTTCGACAACAACGGCAACCCCATAGCAGAGGTGCTGCCTTACCTGAAACAGCAGGGGCTCAACGCCATGCGCGTGAGGCTCTTTGTCAACCCTGCCAACGCCCCCGAAACAGAAAAGGAGGAGGGCGTAAGACAAGACTTGGGCTACATAAAGAAGCTGGCCAAGCGCATCAAGGAGCAGGGCATGGCACTGATGCTCGACTTTCATTATTCAGACTCATGGGCCGACCCCAGCAAGCAATACACGCCCAACGACTGGCAAAGCCTGACGGAGAGCCAGCTGCAAGAGCGCATATACACCTACACGAAAGAAGCCCTGCAGCAACTGGTTGACACAGGGGCTACGCCCGACCTCATACAGACGGGCAACGAGATTAGCTATGGCATGCTTTGGGGCGCCCGGGGTGCATCTGACCTGAAGAAATGCTATACCAGCAGCACCGACAACTGGCCTTACTTCACATCACTGCTCAAGCAGGCCGTCAAGGCTTGCAGGGAAGTATGCCCGCAGGCAAAGGTCATCTTGCACACCGAACGCGTGGCTCAACCCACCGTATTAAAAGACTTCTATCAGCGCATGGCAAGCTATGGCGTAGACTACGACATCATCGGACTGAGCTATTATCCCTATTACCATGGCAATCTGAGCCAACTCAACACGGCGCTCAACACACTCGAGAGTGCTTATGCCGATAAGGATATCATGCTGGTTGAAACAGGTTACTACCACGACTGGCAACCGTCTACCGTAGACTACGACCTCTCCGCGCAATTTCCCATCACGGGTGAGGGCCAGAAAGCCTTTGCCTCGGCGCTCATCAGCACATTGTCGGCACACAAAAGCGTGAAGGGACTGTTCTGGTGGTTTCTCGAAGCCAACGAAAAGGGTCTCGACTGGAGCACCAAGCACGTGACAGCCAGTTGGTATAATGCCGGTCTCTGCGACAACAGCACGGGCAAGGCAGAGCCCGCACTCTATGTGCTGAAAGATTTTCTGGGCACAGCCGATGCCATCAGCGCCCCTACTCTCTCAACCCAGCAGAGCGAAACCAAATGGTATAACCTGTGCGGACAGCGCATCTCACAGCCTGACAAAAGTACCATCGCCATCTGTCAGGGCAAGAAAATAAGATTGGCTGAATAGCCGCAAGCATGAGATAAGATTCTATGAAAGGCCCGTCACATCACAGTGGCGGGGCTTTTTTATTAAGACGCCAACCTATAATAATAGAATGCAGCACAATGGATACAGACAGGGTCATTGAATGTTCGGTCAAATCAACAGACCAACAGACAATTACTATAATTTTACCGAAAATGCTATTCCACCCATTCCACCCAATAGATAACTTACTGACACATAAATATTTAAAAGCGAAAGGGCATCAAAAAACATATCACCCTCATCTCACCCATATACCACCCAGATTTTACACATACCACCTTTGTCTTTATAGAGGTTGACTAGCAGCTCGGATGCGCATTCCCAGCGCGCCCTACCCAACCGCACCGCACCACGCATCCATTGTAGTGGCCGCGCCTTGTGCCGACCAACAAGGAACGTGCATTCAAC
>DLDC01000061.1:0-2387 GCA_002480935.1 Prevotella sp. UBA7782
GGCGGGGTCTACATAGCCTCCGTGCTGGCCCTTCTTGGGAGCCTGCCAGGTCACGATGACCGTGCCGGGATGGTTGATATCTTCTACGGCGCTGAGCGAATCAACGGCTCCGGGCACGTCTATGCCCACATAAGCGTCGGCTGTGGCGAAGTCGCCTGCCACAGAAGAGGCCACGCAGTACACCTTATATGTATGTGAGCCTACGGCCGGCATGCTTGTGGTAGACACGCCGTCGTCGTTCACCGTTACGTCTTGACCGGGCTGTATGGTGGTTGCTGATGTAAACACCTGTTCGCCGTCGCGCTCCACCACCACGGCGTCAATGCTCTGCAGGGCCTCGCCTGCTATCGTCTTGGTTGGTGCCTTGAAGCTCACCGTGGCGCTCTGTGCGCCCTTGTCGCCCGGAGTGACCACCAGGTTGTCGGGCTTTGCCGGCGCCGTAGCGGGCACTGCCGTCACGGAGAAGTTCTCAGCGTAGAGCGTACTCATGTCGGCATCGCTGCAAGCCTTGATGCCAAAGTAGTATATGCCGTCGGTTTCGGGCCGGAACGAGGCCAGCAACTGATGCTGCCGGGGCTGATAGGTCACCTCTACAGGAGCGATGAGCTCGGTTGTCATGCCCGCTGCCGTAGGCGTCTGACCTGCATAGAGGGCCACCCTTTCAGTGGGATAAGCGTTGAGGGCTATGAAGCTGATGTTGTAGAGGTTGCCCGCCTTGAGCTTCATGGCCGGAGATATGGCATAGTCGTCGGCTGCGTTCTTGCTGTTGGAAGTATATTCCAGATAGCCGTTCTGCCTGTGCCAGGTGCTGTTGTCGTGGTTATTGTCTACGATGGTCCACTCAGAGAATTTTGTTTCATCCGTGAAGTCGTCGCTGTAAGGCGGCACGTGGGCTCCGCTCACGGTCACTGTGTTGGATGTCACGGTGTCACTGCTCAGCGTCTGGTGTGTGGCCCAGAGCCTGTAAGTGTAATGCTTTGTCTCATCTGTCACCACGCGGTCGGCATAGGTGGTGTCGCTTCCGGCATACACCTGAGTGCTGTCGGGCATGCGCAGCAGCGTGTAGGCCACCTTGGCGGGGTCTACATAGCCTCCGTGCTTACCCGCTTTCACGGTGTTCCATTCCACTTTGATGCCGGCACCCTTATCGTCTTTCGACGTTATGCCAGCCGTAAGACCTTCAGGTGCCTTAGGATAGTCGTCGCCCACCCATCTCTTCAGGGTGCGTGCGTCGCCGTCCTTGCCCTCCTGGGTGGCTACCACCGTGAAGGTGTGCAGGCCCGCCGTGGTGGTAACGTCCATGCTGACTGATGCTCCGGCAGCACCGGTGCCCTGTCCGGCTGCCGCACCGTCTATGCTCAGCGCATAGCTCACGTTGCCTGTAAGGGCCTCGCCCTGACTGTTCTGTGTGGGCAGCGTGAAGGTTATCTGGCCCGTCAGACTGTTCTTGTCGAACACGGCCGCAAGGTTATCCACGCCGTTCACAAACACCGGGCGAGCCACATCCTCCAGTGTAGTGAGGCCCGTGACCTGGTCTTGGGTATCGGTTCCGTCGTAACCCACGTCGCCCACCAGCGTAGCCGCGCCTGTTGCGGGGTCTACCTCGTATATACCGAAGTCGCCATACTGTCCGTAGCATGCCGCCCAGAATATCTTTCCGGTCTTCATGTCGCAGCATGCCGACTGGTAGAAGCCCGGCACGACGTCGCTTACGCCGGTGCTGCCCACTTCGGTTGCGGCGCCCGTTTGCTTGTCTACGGTATACAGTTTTCCGCTCTTGCCGATGGTGTATATCACGCCCTTTTGGTTGGCAGCGATGGCCACCATGCGCTCTGGCAGGTCGGCAATGATGTTAGAAGAGTAGACGCCCTGCATGGGATTGTCTAACGAAATGGTTCCGAAGCTCTTGCAATCGGAATAATCGGCATTGAAGAACACACCGTAGATGTTGCCCGAAACAGGGTCGTAGGTCAGGTCACTGGCCAGTGTTGTAATCGAACCACCCAGATAAGTCTTCGTCACGGCCCAGTTGTTCTTCGTATCGTAGAGCCTCAGTGTGTCGGGCAGCGTGATGGTTGAGCCCGACTCGGCGTAGTTTATGCCGTAGTAGATGCCGTTGGCATAGGTTCCTCCACCATACACCTTGATGCCCGGGGCCACCGAACTGAATGTGGAAACATTGTAAGGATTGAACTTAAAAATGCCGGGGCTGCTGAAATAATCGCCCCATGAACTGAGCAAACACCCGTAGAGCGTAGAGCTTCCGCCCGAAGATGTCTGCGCGCTCAAGGCTCCAGGAGCCAGAAGCAGCATGCCAGTCAGCAAGACTGACAATAGTCTGTGTGTAGAGCTTTTCATACGTCAAATAGTTTTTTGTGTATAGAATG
>DLDC01000061.1:2406-18106 GCA_002480935.1 Prevotella sp. UBA7782
TCATGTTATACTCACTATTTGGCAAAGATAAGGAAAAAACTTAATGTCAAAAGGAATATGGAAAAAATGTTATATATCTTAGTTTAAAAATTCAGAGCCGTGGCTGCCATTCACCAGACCCGGCTCTTTTTGTTTCTAACCATTTCATGCCCCATGCCGGGCGGTCGCCTGCTCTGCTTTTTGTCAGCCCATCTGCGCCCGTTGCCGGTATTCTGTGGGCGTAATGCCCATGACGTTTTTGAACGCGCGCACAAAGTTGCTGTAATCGTTGAAGCCGCTCATGTCGGCAATCTCCGCGAAGCTCATCTGTGGATTGCTGTCTAAGAGTATCCTGGCTTTCTTTATTTTGATGAGCTGTATATAGGCTATAGGCGTATATCCGGTCAGGGCAACTATCTTGCGATGGAACTGCCTGCTGCTCATGCAGAGTTGTGAGGCGATGAGCGATACGTCTGTGCTCTTGTCACGGCTGAGCTGTATATAGACGGCATCCGCCACTTTGGCTAGGAAGCTCTGGCTGATGCTGTCGAGCTGTTGTGTGTTCTGTGCGTCTTTGCCCTCGTGTTCCACGGTGGCTTGGCCATACTTTTGTTGCAATAGTCTTCGGCCTTCGAGCAGCTTCTCTACGCGTGTGTGCAGCTCGTCTGCGTTGAAGGGTTTGGTGAGATAGGCGTCGGCTCCGGCTTTGAGCCCGCTTATGCGCTCCTCCTCCGTAATCTTAGCCGTTACTATGATAATGGGTATATGGTTGATGATGTCGTTGGCACGCACCTGCCGGCACACCTCCAGTCCGTCCATGCCCGGCATCATGAGGTCGGTGATGATAAGGTCGGGCACCAGGTCGAGTGCCTTGTCAAGTCCTTCCTTGCCGTTGGTGGCATAGCTGATGGCATATTGATGGACAAACTGCGCACCGATGTAGGCTGCGATGTCGCGGTTGTCATCGATGATGAGCAGCCGGCACTTAACGTTGCCATTGTGGCTGTCGGTCAGTTCGGGCGCGCCTTCCGGCAGCGACACCGTGTTTGTGCCATCTGCTTCGCTGACAGTCTGTTTTACTTTGTTTCTGATGGGAATGCTGAGATGGAAAGTGGTGCCCCTTCCCACTTTGCTCTCCACCGTGATGCTGCCCTCCACGGCATCTATAATTTGCTTTGCGTAGGCCAGTCCCAGGCCTGTTCCGATGTTTTTTGAATCGCTTTCGGCCTGATAGAAAGGCTCAAAGACGTGGGCGAGCGTTGCCTTGTCCATGCCCTGCCCCGTATCTGACACGTCGACGTAAAGCTGGCCGTTGTCACTCCATACTGCCACGCTGATTTTTCCATATTGGGGCGTAAACTTAAATGCATTCGAAAGCAAGTTGTTCATTACCTTCTTGGCATAGTCGGGCACAAAGTCCATCACCACCTCGCCTTTCGACAGAAACTGCAGCTGGATGTTATGTCTTTGCGCAAAGCTCCGATAGCTCTCCACCACCATCGTCAGGTAGGCGATGATATTGCCGTTGCGCCAGGAGGCCTTTCCCACGGCCGACTTCACCTTTGCGATGTCTAATAGCTGGTTGACAAGCTCGAGCAGAGATTTCCCCTGCCGTTCTATGACCTGCGCCTTGTCTCTCACCTGTGCGTTGTCATAGCCTTCAAGGTCGTGGCTCAGCCCGAGTATCACGGTGAGCGGCGTGCGAAACTCGTGCGTGATGTTGGTGAAGAACTGCTCGCGCATGGCTGCAAGCTTTTTCAGGGCTATATGGTTTCGGCGTCGCACCCTTCCGGTATATACGCCTGTCGCCACGATGAGCAGCAGCACGGCAGTAAGGGCGATGGCTCCGAAGAGTATGTTCCGCTTTTCCAGCCGCTCCTGTGCCTGCTTGTTTTCGAGCTCCTGCGTGTTATACTTCACGTTGTATTGGCTTACGGCCTGCTCCATGTCATGCTGGTAGATGGAGTCTTGCAGTGTGGCATACCTCATCAGATGCTGTCCTGCCTCACTGGGGTCGCTCTTCTTCAGAGCTTCATACAGCCCCATCTGCGCCCGGCTCTCGTTATACTTATCTCCACGCACAGCGCAAGCCTCGGCAGCCTTTCTGAAAAAGGTGGCAGCTTCGGCGTGTGCACCGCGGCGGTTGAGCAGCTCGCCCATCTGGTTTTGGCAGATGGAGAGCGACATGTTGTTGCCGGCTTTCTCAAGTATGGGCATGGCGCGCCTTACGCATTGCTCAGCCTGGGCATTCTGCTTCAGTGCCATCAGGGCCACCGCCATCTGCGACAGGCGTATGCCCGTTCTTGCCTTGTTGCCCAACAGAGAGTCTGCCTCGTAGGCACGGCGGGCATAAGAGAGCGCCCTGCGGTCCTGGCCCTTGGCATGATAGATTTCTGACGCCATGCCATAGCGTATGGGCAATGCGTCAGAATCGTTAGCTTCCTTGCAGTAGCTTATCGCCTTAAGGATATATTTTTCGGCCTCATCGAGCTGCTTTGCTGCCAGACAGATACCTGCCAGTGTGTTGAGCGAACTGCTCATACGGCTTTTGTCGCCTTGCTTCGTGTCTATTTCCAGGCATTTGCTTATGTGGAAGAGGGCCTTCTGATAGTCTGACAGACGGAAGCAGAATATCCCAACCAGATTTTCGCAGTCGCTTTGCATCGTAGGGTCGCCGTGGGTGTAGGTAAGCGGCAGTGCCTCTTCGGCATATCTTAAGCCCTGGGCATAGTCTTGTGTGGCGTACAGATACTCACCGGCCCAGTACCACACCAGCATGTTCAGGCTGTCGGCGGGCGTGCTGCCGGATGCAGTGATGAGGCTGTCGGTCATCTCCTCTCGTAAGAGCAGGGCAAAGATGCTGTCGGCAGTAGCCACGCGAGCCTCGCCATTGGCTACCTGATATTGCCCCATGAGCTGCATGAAGGGTTGTGCCTCTTTTGAAACCATGACATCAGAGTGCGTGCCGGAGCCTTTTCTGTCAGCCCCGTTGCTGCCTGCGCCTGCCTTGTGGGGGCTGCACGAAGAGACGAGCAGCAGGACAGATGCAGTGAGGGCCAGCAAAATTGCTGCCATGCCGTAAGCCTTGCGAGCGAAAGTATACAGGTATGAATGGGTCAGGGTAGGGTAGGTGCGTTTCATGTTTGTTGATGTTATGTAGTGACTATCGTCTGCAAAGATACGTTTTTTCGACAAAAAATCAAGGACTTTGTCATAAAAATTGTCATACAAGGCGGCTCTTACCGCCATTAAGACTATAACAGCAAGGCCATGCACAGAGGCGATAGCGGTTGAAATTGCGTCAGATGTCAGCAGGCAATCTCATTTTTTCTCTTCTCATTCAATGGTAAATATGAAGCAATATGTCATCAATAAACTTATGAATATCAATAAATTACGTTGGCGTTATGTCTGATTTTGCAAGATGATAGAATGTAGAATGTCTGATTTTGCAAGGCTTTTGTCCGATTATGCAAGGCCTGTTGCCTCCTTCAGTTCCTATCTTTGCTGCCAGAAATCTTAGTTCTAATTATCAACCCAACGCCGTAGCCTCCGCAAGGCGCAGCCCGTAAGGCCTGACGGGACATGAAGGAAGGAGGCAAAAAAAGAGATGAAGAACAATATATTGCAAAGTGTGTTTGCATCCATACCTGGTTTGTTTGCCGATATGCCTGCTCAGAATCAAAAGGTGCAGGAGCTCAGCAAGGAGGCCTATGTGCAGAAAAGTGCCGACGGAAAGACCCTCACCTTTTATTTTGACTCGTGGCGCTCCACTCGCGCGGGAACCCTATACGACCTGAGCGCCATGCAGACTGACAAAGGGTGCTCTTTCCCGGCATGGACGGGAACCCACACCTCGCCCGACGAAACCATAACCCGGGCCGTTTTTGATGTCTCCTTCAAGAACTTCAGACCCACAACCACCCGGCAGTGGTTTAGCTGTTGTCATGGCCTAAAGGAAATCATCGGCATGGAAAACCTCAACACCCAGGATGTTACCGACATGGCCAACATGTTTTATGACTGCAAGCGCCTGGAAGCATTGGATGTTTCTCGCTTCAATACGGCAAGCGTAACCAATATGGCCAACATGTTTTTTGGCTGCAAGTCACTGACGTGCTTAAATCTCAATGGCTTCTGTACGGACAGGGTTACCAACATGAGATACATGTTTGCTGCCTGCACGGCGCTTAGTTCGTTAGACCTGTCGGCCTTTCATACAGACCATGTAACTAATATGAGTGGCATGTTCTTCGGATGTTCTGCCCTGAAGTATGTAAACATGCAAGCCTTCAGCATCAGCAAGACAACCGGCATAAACTATATGTTCTTTAACTGTAAGGCCCTCACCACCATCTATTGTGACAACTGCTGGACAAACGGCTCGGCGGCTCATAACTCATCAACCTTTCTCTACTGCAAGAGGCTCAAGGGCGCGGCAGCCTATACTGACGGCAATACCGGCATAGGGATGGCCAATCCCGCCACGGGCTACTTCACCCGAATGCCACAGGCTGCTGCACCCCGGCGGCAGGCGCACCTCTGAAGAGCCATGTGCCTGTCATGGCCTTAACCCCTGTGCCATGCCGCGCTCTGTGCCTGCGTTGGTAGCGCGGAAAGACTGTCAAGGAAGGGGTGGGGCAGGGTGGCGGCTGCCCGGGGCATGGCTCGGTGCCGACAAGAAAAAGCCGAAGACGCGCACCATGGCGCATCTCCGGCCTCAAAAAAAATCTACTAACTAACAGTATTATTATTTATATGCCTCATTTTGCGTAATAACGTCGGGGTTCTGGTCTATCACGCTCTGCGGAATGGGCAGCAGCAGCTGGCTCTCTGAGCTCAGAGCGGTGTGCTTGGTGCTGGCATTGAGCACGCTGACAGCCGTGCCGTAGCGCAGAAGGTCGAACATACGGTGAAACTCTCCGCCGAACTCCACCTGCTCTTCGTGCTGCACGGCAGCCTCAACGGTGGGATACTTATCCGACGGATAGCCTGCCTCGCCATAGCCGGGCAGCCCTGCGCGGTGGCGCACCTCGTTCATGTAAGAGGCATCGCCCGTTGCTTCGGTGAGCATGAGCAGCACATCTGCGTAGCGCAGAATGATGAAGTTGTTGCCCGCAGCCTCGGTCAGTCCGTCGGTGGGAGCACTGTCGTCGCGCCACTTCACAAAGAACTTGGTGGCCACGAAGTTGCCCGACTTGTCTGAATAGCCGTTCTGTATGCTCAGGTCGCGGCGCGGGTCGCCCTTCTCAAAGGCGTTCCACAGGTCGTCTTCCACTTGGTTCACGCCCATGCCCCAAGCCGTTATGATACGGTTGTCGCGCGGTGTGAAGAGCGCCCAGTACTTGCTGTAGGGGTTGGATGTGCCTCCCAGATACTGCACCTCGAAGATAGACTCCTTGCCGTTTTTGTTGTTCAGGCTCCACAGGTTGGCATAGTTGCTCTCCAGCTGAAACTTTCCATACTCCTTCTTCAGCACTGTAGCGGCGTTGGCCTTGTCGCCCATGGTGAGGTAAACCTTGCCCAGCAGCGTGTTGGCAGCGTCGCTTGTGGCTGCTCCGGCAAAGCGCTCGCTGCCCTTGGCGGGCAACAGCTGCGCGGCAGACTGCAGGTCGGCCACGATGGCCTCATACACCTGAGCCTTGGGTGTGCGCCCCATGGCATAAGCCTCTTGCACCGTTACGGGCTTGAGCACCAGCGGCACGTCGCCCCAGGCGCGCACCATGTCGAAGTAATAGAGTGCTCGCATGAAGCGGCACTCGCCCTCTATCTGTGGCTTGAGTGTGAAGTCTTCGTCCTCTATCTTAGACATCAGGTTGTTGATTCTGAAGATAGACTTATAGTAAAGGTTCCACATCTCCTCTACAACGGGGCTCGACGTGGTGATGTTCTGGTGGTTGGCCAGAGCTATCTTGGCCGAGAAGTCGCCGGCCGTCTCGTCACAATAGGCATTGTCTGAGGCCATCTCGCCGAAGTAAGACGGCAGGCTCTGCGGTCCGTAGGTGTCGTGCAGGGTGGCATAAATGGCATCCATGGCCGTGACGGCATCGTTCTGGTTCTGATAGAACTGCTTCTCATTGGCCTGCGACACGGGCGAGAGGTCCAGAAAGTCGTTGCATGAAGCCGCCGTCAGGGTCATGCCGGCCAGGAGTATATAGCTAATATGAAATCGTTTCATAATTCATGAAAGTTTAATGTTGTGTGTTTTGATGTTAGAAGGTAACGTTCACGCCAAACGAGCAGGTGAAAGGCGTAGGATAAGCGCCGTAGTCATAGCCCACGCGGTAGCCCGACTGGAAGGTTGAGTTCTCCGGGTCGTAGTTGCGATAGCCTGAGATGACGTACACGTTCTCCATGTTCACGTACAGGCGCAGGTTGGTTAAGCCCAAGCTCTTCACCCAGTTTGTCGGGAAGGTATATCCCAGGCGGATGTTCTTCAGGCGTGTGAAGGTGCCGTTCTCCACCCAGTAGCTGGTGCTCTGTCCGCGCACGCCGGTCTGTATGGTGCGTGGTTTGGGTGTCCATCCGTCACCGGGATTCTCGTCTGAGCGCCAGAAGTTGTAAACCGATGAGTAGGCGTTGCGCGAGCCGTTCCACTCACCCAGGAAGCGAGCGTTCTGGTTCATGATCTCAGCGCCCTCTGATCCTTGCAGCATAAAGCTGAAGTCGAAGCCCTTATAAGTAAAGGTGTTGGTCATGCCCCAAGTGAAGTTAGGCTGATAGTTGCCCAGAATGACGCGGTCGTTAGAGGTTATCTTGCCGTCGCCGTCGGCATCAAACACCTTGGGGTCGCCGCCCTCGCTGCCTGTAGGAGCGGCCCATCCGTCGCCCTTGCCGGCCTTAGCCTCGGCTGTAGACAGCGTGCCCAGGATGCGATAGCCAAAGTAGTTGCCGATGGGTTGTCCCACTTCGGTCTTTGATATGGCACTGTTGGTGTTCACGTAGATGGGGTCGTTGTTGGTTCCGAGCTTCAGCACCTTGTTGCGGTTGGCCGATATGTTGAAGTCGGTAGTCCATCCGAAGACGCCCACCAAGTTGCGTGACGACAGGTTGAACTCTACACCTTCGTTGCGCAGGGCACCCACGTTGTCGAGCGACTCGGTAAATCCGGTGAGCACGGGCACGGGCACCTGCAGCAGAATGTCGTTGGTGCGCGAGTAGTAAAGGTCCAGGCTACCGCTCAAGCGGTTGTTGAGCACTGCGAAGTCGAGGCCCAGGTTCACCTGCCAAGTCTTCTCCCACTTCAGGTCAGGGTCAGGACTTGTGCCGGTGTAGATGCCCGATACGGCCTTGCCGTCGCGCACATACTGGTCGTAGGCCAGCAATCCGATAGAGCCATAGTTATCTATCTGGTTGTTACCTGTCTGTCCGTACGACAGTCTGAGCTTCAAGTTGTTCAGCCATGTGGCATGGTCTCTCAGCCAAGGCTCCTCGCTCATGCGCCAAGCCAGTGACGCTGATGGGAAGTAACCCCATCGGCTGTTGGTGCCGAAACGCGAGCATCCGTCGGCACGGATGGCGGCGCTGGCCATGTACTTGCCTTTATAAGCGTAGGTGGCACGTGCCAGCCATGAGATGAGGCTCCACTGTGTCTCGGTGGTTTGCGAGTTGTTGCTGATGTCGGTGGCGGCGTTCAGCGTGTGCACCAGGTCGTTGGGATAGCCCGTTCCGGTCATGTTGCCCAGCTCGAGCGTTTGCTTCTGCATGGTGTAACCTGCCAGTCCGGTCACGGCGTGGTCGCCGAAGGTCTTGTTATAGTTAAGGGTATTCTCCCATGCCCAGTTAAACTGATGCAGCGTGGTGTAGGTTCCCGTGGCGTGTACCCAGCCTGAGTAGCCCCAGTTCTGACCCTCGTTCCAGTAAGAATTATAGTGCATGTCCTCGTTGTCGGCGTTGATGGCCGTGCGGAAGGTCAGGCCGTCGATGATTTTCCAGTCGAAGTAGGCATTGAGCAGCTGCGTGTTGGTGATGCGCTTCTTGTGCATCTCACGCGTCAGCGAGTAAGGATGCCAGAGCTGGAAGCCATACTTCACGAAGGTGTTCCACATAGAAGCCGGGTCTTTGAAGCCCAGCGAGCCGGTCTCCACATAGAGAGGGAAGATGGGGTCGCTCTGTGCCGTGAGCGATACGGCATCGCTCTTGCCGGCCGTGCCGTAGGGGCTGTCTTTCGTCCGGGTGAGAGCCATCTTCACGGAGAGGCTGAAGCGGTTGTTGAACTTGTGGTTCACGTTGCTTCGCACGCTGTAGCGCTCGTAGCTGTTATTGTCTACCACGCCCTCCTGGTTCATGTAGTTGCCTGACACCATGAACTGTGTCTTCTCGTTGCCACCTGATGCGCTGGCCTGTATATTGTGCGTGATGGCCGTGCGCAGCAGCACGTCTTGCCAGTCGGTGCCGTTGCCTATGCGTGCGATCCATTCGGGGTCAGAAAACTCGTCGGGCACGTAGGTGTTGCCATACGAGCGCTTGGCGTTGGGGTTGGAGAGCAGCAGCGTGGCGTAAGAGTTGTTTCTGGCTGCCGTCTCAAACTCCATCCACTGCTTGGCATCCATCAGGTCGATGCGGCGGTTCACGCGCGACACGCCCAGCTCATAGTTTACGTCCACCTTGGTTCGGCCGGCCTTGCCCGACTTGGTGGTGATGATGACTACGCCGTTGGCGCCACGCGAACCGTAGATGGCGGCCGACGAGGCATCCTTCAGTATCTCTATGCTCTCAATATCGTTAGGGTTGATGTTGTTCATCGGGTTGCGGTTGAAGGTCTGCACGTTTCCTCCGTTGGTGCCGTTGCCCGAGTCGGTGTTGTCTTCCAAGGGTATACCGTCGATGACATACAGCGGCTGGGTGCCCGAGTTGATAGACGACATACCGCGCACCCTGATGGTAGGCGACATGCCCGGGGCACCCTGCGACTGCGTGATGTTGATGCCTGACACCTGTCCGGCCATCGATTGCAAGGCGTTGCCGTAGGGGCGATCCTTCAGCTTGTCGGCTCCCAGCTGCGACACGGCACCCGTCAGGTCGCGCTTCTTCACCGTTCCGTAGCCAATGACCACCACATCGTCAAGGCCCATCACGTCGGGCTCCATGCGGGCCAGCCCGCCTGCCTTCACCTTGGCCTCCTTATAGCCCGTGTACGACAGCGTGAGGGGCGTGCCCTGAGCCACGTTGAGCTGATAATTACCGTCGAGGTCGGTCACCGTAGCAGCGCCGTTGGCCGCGCGCACCGTTACGCCAATGAGTGGTTCGCCTTTTTCGTCTACTACTCGTCCCTTCACACCGTCTTGCTGCTGTAGCACAGACGTAGCACCGGGAACAGAAGATGCCGCAGCCTGCACAGGACTGACGGTCACCATGCCCAAGACAGCCAGCGCGCCTATCGCGCACTTCATGCCGCCATCGCAATGTTTGTGGTTTCTCGCTTTTTTCATGATAAGTAATACTCTGAGTAACTTTAATAATTTGTTTAGGTCTTTAATTTTTATAATTTTAAGACGCCCCGCGTTGTATATTGTCATCTCTTAAACGAATATTTTTTTCATTTTCACCTTATTTTTTTTGTGTTGCCGCCCATCTGCCCGGGCTTTAGGCCTCGGTGCCAACCTTTTTTTCTTTCTCTTTGCCTGCCCTTGCTTGCCCACCCGTTTTTTCGGTCTCGGCCATCA
The DNA here is from genome assembly GCA_002480935.1 of Prevotella sp. UBA7782. The sequence goes on from DLDC01000061.1 coordinate 12,051, forward strand.
TGGCCTTTTTGCTGGGTCATCATGCCTATTTTGCCGTGCCATATAGTGCTTTTCGTGTTGCAAAATAGATGTTGTCGGTTGTAGAAGTTGGGGAGCGTAAAACGAAGAGGCCTTTGTTTCCAGATTGTTCCATAGTCCGCCATTGTGCGCTTGCCACTGAGGTTGCATGTTGGTTAGACAGAAAGTCTGCTCGTTAGCCCCGCAGTGTGCCCTGCCCCGTCCATGCAAATCAATAGGAGGAAGAGCATGATAAATCGTAAATTCCTATTCATATAAGTGATGTTATTGTTGATATTTACCAAGTTTGTGTTTGCAGGTGCAAAGATAAGCCGAATGAGCAAGACGAACAAACAGCCGGGCCGCTATTTATCGTGCACCACAACATCTTCATAAGTTTGAAAAAACATTGTAACATTGTGGCGCCCTTGCAGCCCAAACAGGCTTTTCACCGCCTGCATACCTGTGGCGCCGGTTATACAGCGGGGACTTCTAACGATTTTTTTATTGGTTTTGAGATGACAAAAATATATAAGGTGCGTCAAATAATTGTAAGATGTACGCTAAATCATATTAACATAACTTTTTTATATAATTTTTATGAGGAAACAATCTAGCAAAAAGCATTATGACAAGCACATGCTTGGCACATTGGGCACAATGGCCTTGCTGGGCATGTTGGGCACTATGCCCGTGACGGCCGGAGTGTCGCCGGCCACGCAGCCCACGTCATTTCAACAGCAGAAGGACGTTGTGAAGGGCCGAATAGTAGACGAGAACGGCGAACCGCTTATCGGCGTGACCGTCAGGGCGGCCAACGGAGCGGCCACGGTGACCGACGTAGACGGCAACTACGAGCTGGGCGTGAAGCCCGGCACAATGCTCACCCTGACCTATGCGGGCTATAAAGACGCGAAGGTGAAGGCCGGAGGACTGACCAAGATGGAGCCCGACGTGCAAGGACTGAACGAGGTTGTGGTTGTGGGTTACGGCACGGTGAAGAAGAAAGACCTTACGGGCGCCGTGACATCCATGAAGAACCAAGACATCGTGATAGCTCCCACCAACAACGTGATGGAGTCTTTGCAAGGCAAGGTGTCGGGTCTCGACATCACCAAGACCAGCGGTGAGGTGGGCTCAGGCGTGAACATCGTGCTGCGTGGTAACCGCTCTATCTACGGCGACAACTCGCCACTGTTCATCATCGACGGCCTTCCAGGCAGCTACGACCAGCTCAACCCCAACGACATAGAGAGCGTAGACGTGCTGAAGGATGCTTCGGCCACCGCCATCTATGGTTCGGCAGGTGCCAACGGCGTGATTATCATCACTACCAAGCGCGGCAAGTCGGGCTCTACACGCGTGAACTTCGACGCCTATTACGGCTGGAGCGGCACGCCAAACTTCAAGCACGGCATGGTGGGCGATGAGTGGACACGTTACATGCGCGAGGCTTATAAGTATAAGAACGGCGACTATCCGCAGAACATCGAGGCTCTGATGGGTGGCAACCAGGCCTACATAGACGCTTATAACAACAACAAATGGATAGACTGGGTGGACCAGGCATCGGGCAATACGGCCACTACGCAGAAGTACTCACTGTCGGTTACGGGCGGCACGGACAAGACTAAGATATACGCCTCTACATCGTATGCCCATGAGAAGGGCTTGCTCTCTAACGAGGGGCAGGAGCGTTACTCGCTGCGACTGAACCTGGATCAGCAGATATTCAGCTGGGCCAAGGTGGGCTTTACGTCTAACCTTGACTATACAAGGCGCGACCGCGGCAACTCAAACACCTATAACGCAGCCCTCACGGCCATGCCGCTGGGCGACGTGTATAACGAAGACGGCAAGATGAACTCGGAGTATATACAGAACCAGTATACCCCGCTGGGCGACTTCCTGGACTATCAGTATGCCAACAACACGCGCACAACCTACATCAACGCCATTGGCTACTTGGAGCTGCAGCCCGTGAAGGGGCTCACCTTCCGCTCGCAGCTGGACGCCACGCTCAGCAACGCCCGCCTCGGCCAGTACTGGGGACAGAACGCCACGAGCAAGTTGCCCTCTTATGCCAAGGCTCCGCACGCTTCGGTAACGCACAACGAGGCTTACAACTATACGTGGGAGAACATCCTCTCTTATAACACCACCATCGCCCAAGACCACAACGTGGGCATCACAGGCGTTACGTCATGGCAGAAGAACACGGCCGAGGAGTATCTCGCAGGCGGCAATGACCAGATGGTGGACTCATGGTATTGGTATCGCATGATTTCGTCTACGCCCGTCTGGCTCAACTCCGGTTACACCAGAACACAGAAGATGTCGTATGCCGTTCGCCTCAACTACTCTTACAAGGGCAAGTATCTCGCCACATTCTCCAATCGTTGGGACGGCGTGAGCTTCTTCTCCAAGGGCAACAAGTGGGCATCTTTCCCAGCCGGCGCGCTGGCTTGGCGCATCTCTGACGAGGCCTTCATGAAGGGCACCAAGAACTGGCTCGACAACCTGAAGCTGCGCTTGGGAGCCGGTATAACGGGCAACTCAGGCGGCGTGGGCGCCTATGCCACCACCACCAACGTGTATCAGTATAGCTCGGCTGGCGTGAGCGTAGATGGCAAGTATGTGCCCTTTGTGCAGTATAGCGGCACGTACGGCAGCTCTAACCTGAGCTGGGAGAAATCGTACAACTGGAACGTCGGTCTCGACTTCGGCTTCCTCCACGGCCGCATAGACGGTACCATCGACGCCTTCAGCACCAAGACCAAGGGCCTGCTCTTTAAGCGCAACATGCCTATCACAACCGGTCTGACCGGATGGGGATGGACGCTGGCCAGCTGGCAGAACTTGGCCAAGACGGCCAACAAGGGCGTTGAGTTTACCATCAACTCGCGTAACATCGTGACACGCGACTTCACTTGGAACACCACCCTCACCGGAACATGGCAGAAAGAAAAGATAGAGAGCCTGCCCGAGGGCGACCTCATCAATGAGAACCTCTTTGAGGGTCAGCCTATACATGCCGTCTACGGATATAAGTATGCCGGCATCTGGGGCACTGACGCGTCGGCTGAAGACCTGGCCACCTATGGCGTGAAGCCCGGATGGACCAAGATAGAAACCGTGCCCATCATAGACAAGGACGGCAACAGCGACGAGGGCAAGCACAAATACAGCGAGAAGTATGACCGACAGATACTCGGACACGAGAACCCCAACTGGATATTGGGCTTGAACAACACCTTCACCTATCGCGGCTTTGACCTCACCGTGTATATGATGGCCCGCTTGGGACAGACCTTCCGGAGCGACTTGCTGGGCCGTTACACCGCCAAGTCGAGCATCACAACCAACCAGATAGCCGGCACCGACTACTGGACGGAGAACAACCAGGGCGCTTACTATCCCGCTCCGGGCGTGGGCGACGACCAGTCGGCCGGCTATAACGCCTTCGCTTACTTCGACGGCTCCTTCCTGAAGATAAAGAACATCACCCTGGGCTACACCCTTCCGCAGCAGCTCACACGCAAGGTGCTCATACAGAAGGCACGCGTATACTTCACCGCTTATAACCCCTGGATTATATGCGACAGCAAGCTGAAGCACACAGACCCCGAAATGGGCGGCAACGATGCCTTCCCTACTTACAAGCAATTCGTGTTTGGTATAAACATAACCCTTTAAACCTTAACGCAAAATGAAAAAGAACAATATATCAGCCATCAGCCTTTCGGCTCTGGCAGCCCTCACGCTGACGCTCAGCTCTTGCTCGCTCGACGAGGAGAACCCCGGCGGATCTACCATGGAGAACTTCGCCACATCGGTGGAGGGCATGGAGTCGCTCGTCAACCAGTGCTACTTCGGCGCTGAGAGATTCCTGTACGGAACAGAAAACTACATGAAGATGACAGAGGGCGACACCGACCTCTGGACCACAACGGCCAACAGAGAGACCAATCAAACCTACTTCTGGTTCTACGCCGGAGCACCCAGCATAAGCTGGACCAACGGCTACTTCTATGCCTGCTATGACGGCATAGGCTCGTGCAACAAGGTGATAGAGCTGGCCGACAAGACCCCTTATGACACCGAGGCCAAGCGCAGGCTGACCATTGCCAAGGCACGCTTTATGAGAGCCGTTTACTACTTCAACCTCGTAGAGCAGTTTGGAAGCGTGGAGATGCTCACGCAGACGCAGAGCGCGCCCGACTATGCTCCGGTGAAGACAGACCCGCTTACCATATATAAAGAGGTGATTATACCCGACCTGGAATATGCCGCCGAGAACCTGGAGAAGGGCACCGACGCCACAACAACCACGCCTACCAAGAAGGCCGCGCTGGGATTTCTGGCCAAAGCCTGCCTGCAGACAAAGGAGTATGGCACCGACGACTATCTGCAAGAGGCTCTCTCTGCCAGCAAGAAGCTCATAGCCGACTGTGAGAAGGGCGGCACGGAATATGGCGCCTATATGTATCCCACCTACGACGAGGTGTTTGCACAAGCCAACAACTATAACAACAAGGAGGCACTGTGGAAACATCGCTGGTATGCCGGCGCCGACGGACACGGCTCAAGCAACGGCGCTCATAAGTTGAACCGCAACGACGAGGAGTTCCTCTGCGCCGTTACCAACTTCGGAGCTATCGTAGACAACGTGGAGACACGCCAGACATGGGACGACTGCCGCACGGGCCACTTCATGCCTACGCAGCACTTGCTCAGCCTCTTTGTGCAGAAAGACGGCACGCTCGACCCGCGTTTCCACAAGTCGTTCACCACTCAGTGGAAGGCCAACACCGACTATACATGGGGCGAGGGCGTTGCTGCCAACTATGACAAGGATGCCTCTGTGGTGGGCAAGAAAATAAAGAAGGGCGATGTGGCCATTAAGTTCGTCATGCCGCAAGATGCCGACTATCAGCAGGAAGTGGCCGGCGAGAAGACTTCAGACTATCTCACCATAGACTATAAGGACGTGTATAACGACGCCAACCGCAACGTAAACATGACGCTCAACGGCAAGGAGAACCTGAAGCGCTACTTCTTCCCCTCGCTCAACAAGCACAACAGCAGCAACTACTACGTGGTTAACGCCAAGAAAAACCGCATAGGCAACCTCAACGCTACATTCATCATGCGCATGGCAGAGGTGTATCTCATCGCCGCTGAGGCCGATATCTACCTGGGCAACACGGCTGAGGCGCTCACCTATATCAACACCATACGCAAGCGTGCAGGTGCAGAGCTGCTCACTGAGGCGCCCACCGTGCGCACCGTGCTGGATGAGAGGGGCCGCGAGCTGTGCGGAGAGTATGACCGCTTCTATGACCTCAAGCGCACCGGAATGTTCAAGAACGACACCTATCTCAAGGAGACGCACCCCGACCTGGCTAAGTATTTCAAGCCAGAATATGCCCTGCGCCCCTTCTCTGACACCTTCCTCGGCTCCATCTCTAATTCGGCCGACTGGCAGAACCCGGGCTATTAAGCATGGGCCGATAGGGTGATGGGGCAGCAGAGCGCGCGGCTCACTGCTCCAGCACTCTCTCTTATAACATCAATCAGGCGGACCCTCCATGAGAGAGTTCGCTTTTTTTGTGCGCAAAACGCTGTAACTGTCGCGACAGGATGCCCGATTGGTTGCTTCTAGGCTTGTAGGTCGTACATTGTAGGTCGTACATTTGCAGAATTGGTTAAGAAAGTGGTTAGGCTGATACATGAATGTAATCGAGGATAGATAATAGTTGCTAGTGTTACGTTAGCATTAGCTAATTGCAACAACAAGAAAATTACGTAAGATGATATCTCCTTTTCAAGACCTTTCTTTTCTTATTCAAGCCTTTGGACGTTACTGTAAACTAACAACTCCTGATACACTCTTGTACGCCTAAGAAAGCTTCTCTGCGCCCTTGCTTTTAGCCCCCTCAAGAGCTTTTTTGCGGGTCTGAAGAAATAAATAACGCCTAAAATTTGCATGTTAAGAAAAAAAGCAATACCTTTGCACCCGCTTATCACAAGTGATGGCGGGATAGCTCAGCTGGTTA
>DLDC01000061.1:18114-18376 GCA_002480935.1 Prevotella sp. UBA7782
GTCGGATTCATAATCCGGAGGTCGTGGGATCGTGGCCCACCCCCGCTACACTGAAAATCAAGGAGTTACGAAGATTTCGTAACTCCTTTTTCTTTTTTCGGGAAAACAATGGGAAAACACAACTCATTTGAAAACAGTATGATACGCCACTTTCTATCACCCTTATTTCCTTCCGCTCCACAACATCACCACGTATCGTGCCACATCACGACAGACGCAAATCCGTCAGATATCCGAAACGGGAAAACAATGGGAAAACATT
>DLDC01000050.1 GCA_002480935.1 Prevotella sp. UBA7782
GCTCTTTGGATTGTTATCTTCGGCGCGTTGGGACTCTATCTCATCGGTTTACTGCACTTCCAGAGCGACGGCGACCATGCTAAGGCTCAGCCAGTGCCCTGCATCATGCTGGGCTTGGCGTCTATAGCGTTTGCCATCTATATGGTTCCCGGCTTGTGGGGTGCTCCTTGCAAGGCCGTGAGCGCCTTTGCTCCACCTATGTACACGCAGGATTTCAATCTCAATGCAGATAAGGAGGTGCGCGCAAAGTATTCTTCTTACGAGGAAGGAATGGCTGCCGCGAAGGCTGCGGGCAAGCCTGTGCTGCTCGACTTTACGGGTTATGGCTGCGTAAACTGCCGTAAGATGGAGGCTGCAGTGTGGACTGACCCGCAGGTAGCAAGCCTTTTGACGAACGATTACGTGCTTATCTCGCTCTATGTTGATGATAAGACGCCGCTCGACAAGCCTATCTCAGTGAAGCAAAGCGATGGTAGCACCCGGGTGCTGCGCACCGTTGGCGATAAGTGGAGCTATCTTGAGCAGTCTAAGTTCGGCTATATGGCTCAGCCGTTCTATGTGCCTGTAGACAATGAAGGCAACCCTCTGAATGGCTCTTTTGTCTATAAGGAGGACATAAATGGATATATAAATTTCTTGAAAACGGGCTTGAAAAATTACGAAAAGTAAGTAATAAAAGGCTTAAAGTTTTGATTTAAATCAATAATTAGTATATATAGCGCAATAAAAGCTATTGAAAACTTGGCAGTGCAGAGATATGTATGTATCTTTGCACTGTGTTTTTCATAGTATTAGATTTAAGGTTAACAAAGGTTGGACTACGGCGGTAGTCCTTTTTTTATGCCCAAAATCTAGTGTTTCCGGCACGTTATTCCGCTTTCGTTTCAATCCCTTAGGGCCTTAAGTCGCTCTCAGGCATCTGATAGTATCCGCCTTTTTGCCGGATAAAGTCGATGAGCTGACCAAACAAGGTGTTGCCTCTCAGAATGCGTTCGTTGCCTGTCAGGATGAGTTGTTTGCGTGCTCGCGTGATGGCAACGTTGAGTTTGCGGTCTATGATGCGCCCTTGCTCCATGAAACTGTTGGCTGTCAGGAAGTCGAGTTGATAGAAATGCTGTATCGTAAACGAGTAGATGATGACGTCGCGCTGGCTTCCCTGATACCTCTCTACCGTGTCGATAGACACTTGTTGCAGGGCTTTGATGCCGCAGGTCTCTATCTCTGAGCGTATCATGGCTATCTGATTGCGGTAGGGCACGATGACTCCTACGGTCTTATTGGGGTTGAACTTGCTGCCGTATTGCCTGTAAACGCGTGCCAGGAGGTTCGCCGTGATGCGTGCTTCGGCCCTGTTGGCCTTCTCAGACACATCGTTTGAGAGGTTCAGAGGCGACGGGATGAATAGCATTCTTTGCTGTTTCAGAACGTCGTCTGTGCCATCCAGGCTGGGCATATCATACTCCAGGCGGCTCTCAAGCTGGTGTTTCAGCGGCACGGGCACTAGTTTCTCGGCAGCGTAGAACATCTTATTAGGAAACTCGGCGATGCTTGGATGCATGCGTCCCTGCCGCCTCAGTATGCCCATGAAGTGGGTTCTGCCCGCCGCCTGCTCTGTTCTGACAAGCCGTTCAAATAGCGAATGGCGGCAGTTGTCGAGCTGAATGGCCCGCAGGTCGGGGTCGTTTACGGCCGAGGTATCCTCACTTTGCTGCACCACAGCGGGCAGTTGCTTGTAGTCGCCTATCAAAATAAACTTCTCTATGCACTGTTTGGCGCGGTGAGAAGCCAGTAATCCGATGATGTCGGGCTCTAATATCTGACTCGCTTCATCGATGATGGCAAGCTTGAAGTGCAGCAAATCGAACACGAAGGAGCGGCTTTGCAACATGCTTGTGGTGCTGGTTATGACGCGGGTGTGCCGCAGCAAGGCTCTTATCTCATCACGGCTGGCGCACTGCTTGGTCTGTTCAGAGAGCAGATAGGGTCTGAAAGCCTCGTCGCAACTATAGGTTGAGCCTATCCTTATGAACGTTATGCCGGCCTGAACCAGCATGGCGCATATCTCGTCTACGGCTCTGTTGGTGTATGACATGAGCAAGAGTGCGCCGCCATCTTCCTGCAATGCCTCCTCCACCATATAGCGCATGGCCATCGAAGTCTTGCCCGTTCCGGGCGGACCTACTAGTAAATAGTAGTCTTTAGCCTGTTTGGCGTGCAGCAAAACATCGTCATACGACTCGTTATAGCTTCTTGTCAGCCGTGCCGAAGCATCTCTCCTAGGTTCTCTAAGCCCCAATAACAGCTGTTGCGTGTCGGGCGATGCCGTTGCGAAAGCGTATAGGCTGGCTGCTGCCGAGCTGGCTGATAGAGCCGTGCTATGCTCTATGGCGTAGCACACACCGGCTTCCTTGCCCGGCAACAGCACGTGAGTGTTCTGCTGTCCGTCGGCCAGTTGCAAGGTGATATGCTTGCCCTGAATGTCTGTTATGGTGCCTTTGTAGAGGATATGTTGTCGCAAGTCGGGCTCATCCTTGGGGTTATAGGCATAGAGAAACACGCTGTCGTTGAGCCTGAAATTAGGCAGAAAGCGGCTGCTTTGCTCCGGAATAGCCAGCTTAATGAGGTCATAGCCCCCGCCTTCCCGGCTCTTTTGCTTGTCTATAATAGTCAGTCCGGTGTAGATATTGCCCGATTCCGTCTTCCCCGCCAGGGGCATTGTCCATAAGAAAGCGTCGGCATTGCCTATGCTTTCGCTCGTTCCTACCTTGCTGAGCAGTTGCTCCTGATAGGCAAATGTCATCATCCTACAGAAGTATTTCCGCACGATAGTCGGCATGTTGTGCAGGGGTTGGAGCGTAGCATTGATTTTTGGAAAGATGAATTGATGGTAGAACATCGAGTCATCGTGCCGCTCATTGAGCGTAGTCTCCTTGAGATGAGGCAGCAGTTTGTCGTATCCTGCTCGCGTAATCCAGTAAGCTGTGGCCACGATACGGTTTCTCAGCGTCATGGCTTCCATCAAAAGGCTCTGCAAATTGTTCACTACGAGCAGTCCGTCTTGCGGCTCATACTTCGAGTAAAGCAACTTGATGTCGGTTGTTTTGCTGCTTTTTCCCAGGTTATAATGCAATATGGCGAAGTAAAGCAGCAGCTGCACGTAGTGCTTTTCAAGCTGTTGACTGCCGTGCAAGCCCATTTTGTGCCGCTCAATGTTCATGTTTCGTCCCGCCTTTTGCTCCACAAGGAGCCTGAAGTCGGTGGTCATGAGGTCTACACGACCTTGCAATCCCAGCCTCTCACTCACGAAAGAGGGCTCCAGAATCATCTTTTCTCGTCCATATTGAGCCACGAGCAGCCTCACCACCTCCTTCAGATTAGCCACCTGTTGCTGCGCGTTGGCCAGGAAGCCGGCCCCGTTCCATTCTTTGCAGCAGGCTATTTCCAGGGCCTTTTGCTGCAAGTAGGCGCTGAGAGTGTGGCCTATATCATAGTTTGCTTGGTTGATGATGTCGTCCAAGGCCGCCCCTGCGAAGTTACCCAGCAGTGTGCTTTGCGTGTTCACCTTACCCTCCAGCGCCTTCACGAAGTAGGCAAACGGGTGGTGGCCATAGTCGTTGAAGCACGCCGCAAGGCTACTAATATCAATCAGGTAGTCGGGTTCCACCACCACGAGTCGGGGCATTAGCGTGCCCGGATGGTCCTCCGGCTCGGCACAGTCCAGCAAGTTGAGCTGCATACCCTGCCGCAGCATCGTCCTGAGATAGGTGAGATCGATGCCGTCGTGCACCGTTCCATAGTCCACTTCCATCTGTTTGGCAGCTCCGCTAACATCGATGGAAACGCCCATTTTTGTGTTATCCCATGTCTGAACGATGCATCTCACGCACTGATAGCGCCTGCCTTTCTCAGCCTGTGTGGGCCTGTTGGTGTGCGGTATGCGCTTAGCCAGCTCGTCAGGTATGCTTTTATCAAACGCGGCAGCCACCAGCAAGGCCAGTGCCCGTGCGTCATACGGCAGCACGTCGGGGCTTATGGCATCGGCATGATTAGAGTCTCGCCTCATTTGCTGCATGTCGGCAGCGTCTCGTTGGGCAATGTTCAGCCTCTTGCACAGGAAGTCCAGCTGGGCAAAGAGGTTGCCGAAGGCCTGTCCCGAGCTCGCTGTTCCAGCCTGACATGCCAGCACCAGTGTCTCGTGCATGGTGCTGTTCACCTTTTGCGGAGCCTCTTTTGCCTCGTCAAGAAGCTGTGTTACGCGCGCGAAGAGTTCTTCTGCTGTGATGGATGACTGCATCTTTTATTGTCCGCCAAGCCTTTCAAAGTACACGATGATTTCTTCCCACGTCTTAAACTCGTCACTGCCATATTGCAGTGTAGTGCCCATGAAATCGTCCATTTCATCGTTACATATCATATAATCGCCATAGAGCAGCTCCGGGTGCGACGTAAAGATGATGTGGTTCCATGCCGGTGTGCTGCACACATCCTTTATCCACGCCTGCACATGTGGTATGAATGTTTCGTCTTCGTTGGGCGATGGAGCCACGAAAAACACGTTATAGTGGTCTAACAGCAGCTCGTAGGCCTTGTGAAGGCTTGATGTGGGCTTGCCATAAGCATCGGCCATGGTGTTCCAATGAATGAAAATGGTTTTGCGTTCGCGTCCTTCCTGTCTGTCGTCTATCCATCTTATCACCGGCATCACATAGTGCAGCAGAGCCTTGTCCATCAGTCTGTGCCCTCCATGAAAGTGTATGGCCTGTCTGTAATGGCTCTTGAAGAGGTCGAAGGTGTGCACCACGTCATCCTCATCACCAAACAGTCCCCACACGTGCTGCTGCTCTTCGCCCTCTGTTTGGGTGAAGTTGTTGGCGGCTATCTCACGGTATTCGTGCACTATACCCTTTGTAACGAGAAACGTTTGTTCGCCGTCTGCCCTTGGGTTGTGCCATGTCTGCTTGCCCGTCATGCCGTGCGCGTTCATTGTGTCGGCCATGTTGAAGGCCGGGTTCACCAGTATTCGGTCTCTGCCGTGCAGCATTTCGGCATACATGCCGCCCATGGACGTACCTATAATCAGGTCAGGCTGCTCGCTGTCGGCCACGTCTTTCAGCAGCTTGAGCCCCTCTTCTGGGTGCAAAGGTATGTCTGGCGCCACCACCGTAGCCTGCGGCATATACTCTCTGAGCAGCATTGCCGTGTGCGTAGAGCCTGCCGAGCCGAAGCCGTGACAGTACATTATCTTCTTTCCCGCCATCAGTTCGGGAAACGTTTTTTGATACTGATTCTCCATATACATTATATTATTATATTGCAAAGATAACCATTTTTCCACACCCGTGCAAGCAAAAGGCTCTTGCACATGCAGTCCCTCAGGCCTCTGTGCTCCCCTAAACGCAATGAGGGCACGCCACTTTAGCGACGTGCCCTCATCTTATAGAGCTTCAGAAGCGGATGTCCTTACTTGGCAGGAGTCATCACAACCTCAGCGTGATTGTTGGCGTTGAGCAGCTGCTTCAGATAGTTTGCTATCTTCTCAGGGGTCAAAGCCTGCACTGCAGCCTTGTATCCGCTCATCAAATCAACGTTAGTCCACACATACTCATCAATCACATCCATCCAGTAGTTGTTGCTCTTCAACTCCTCTTCGTGGTTCTTCAGCATGTAGTCTTTTACCTTCTGCACCTTGTCGGCATCCACTTTCACGGTGTTGTCCTTAAAGCCTTGAGCCAGCAGCTTGATGGCCTCGTCGCTCTTGTTGGGGTCCATAGGGCAGTAAGCCTGCATCACGGCGAAGGCCTTGTCGCCCTTGCGAGCGAGTGCACCTGCAGCGCCTACCGAGTAAGCAGCACTTGCATCCTCGCGAATGCTCTTCAGATAAACCATTGAGAGCACTTGTGCGGCAGCGTCAGCCAACACGTCGTTCTGCACGTTATAGGCCATAGGCATGTGCCAGAACTCAAAGGCAATGGCCTTAGGTGTCTCCATCTTGCGTGTGAAGAAGTTCTTTATGTTGCCATTAGCATAGTTGGGAGTTTCCTTCCAGTTCTCTGCTTTGCCCTTAGGCAGGCATCCTATATATTTCTCGATGAGCGGAATGAGCTTAGCCTCGTCGAAGTTGCCGATGAAGTAGTAAACAAATTGTCCAGGGTTAGCATAGCGCTCTTTCCACATCTGCATCACTCTGTCGTAGCTAAAGTTCTTCAGATCCTTTACTTCGAGCGGCTTGTTTCTCCAGTTGTGTCCGTAGATGGTGTTGCTAACAGAGTCGCCATACACGCTCTCCGGGTTGAGATCCTTGTTCTTGAGCATCAGTTCCAGGTTGTTCATCATGGCGTTTACGGCAGCGGTGTCCTTAGAAGCGCTTGTCATATTGAGGTAAACCAGCTGCATGAAGGTCTCCAGATCCTTTGGCACAGTGGTACCGCTGATGCTCTGGTAGTTTCTGTTCAGGCCCAAGCCAACGTTGCACTGCTTGCCGTAGAGCGCCTTCTGTACCTGCTGGTTGGTGAAGTCGCCCAGACCAGAGCTTGCCAGAGCGCCGTTGAAGAGCTGCAGGTTGGCATAGTCTTTCTTGCCATAGAGGCTCGTACCGCCCTTAGACATGCCCTGGAAGCGTATCTCGTTCTCCTTGAAGTCGGTCTTCTTCAGAATGACGCGGGCGCCGTTAGAGAGTGTCAGCTCCTTATATCCGAAGGTCTTGTTCTCCTTTGTGGCAACCACCTTGCCAGCCTTAGGCAGCTTGGTCTCGTCGAGCAGCGGCTCGTTCTTGGCATTGTCAACGTAGGGAGTAAGCTTCTCTGCGCGCACCTTTGCGATGGTTTGCGCCATTTCATCGGTAGTAGGATAAGTCTTACCAGCCTTTTCCTGTGCGAAGATGTCCACCACGAGGTTGGTGTCGGTGTTGCTTATCAGCTCCTTAGCGAAAGCATTGATCTGGTCTACGCCAATCACGGGCATTGAGGTGAGCCGCTTCATGATCTGATACTCCTGCTCTATGCTGGGCATAGGCTCGTTCTCCAGGTAGTGCTCGGTGAGCTCATTGCCGTAATAGCTGTTCTTTGTCTTGTTGCGGTTGTTGTACTGGCTCTCCAGCTGCGACATATATTCAGCCTTGGCACGGTCGAACTCGCCCGGCGTGAA
>DLDC01000084.1:0-1491 GCA_002480935.1 Prevotella sp. UBA7782
CCCTGACGCTGCTGATAGCCACCCTGGCTGTTGTAGCGCGGGCGATAGCTGTTCTGGCGGGGCTGATAACCACCCTCTCCCTGCTCGCCATTCTGGTTGAAACGGGGCCGTGGAGCGCCCTGACGGGGCTGATAGCCACCCTGACTGTTGTAGCGCGGGCGATAAGAACCCGGGCGCTGCGTAGAGCTGCTCTTGAGCCCAGCACCGAATCCCTCCGGTCTGAAGCCACCTTCACTGCTGCCGCTGCTCACGCGCGAGCTGCTGTAAGCCCTTGTGGTGTGTATGCGTGGGCGCTGAGGGCGCTGTGGGCGGTCCTCACTGTGATAGCCATCCTGTTGTTTCTCGGGCGCAAAGCCTTCATGGTTAGTATCCTTCTGCTCTGCAGACAGACCTTCCTTGTTTTCTAATTCTTCTGACATAGTCATTACGTTTTGTTAATAAAAATAGCCTCACGGCTGTTTGCTGTTCTCTTAAGATAAATATTTACTTGTTAGATAATCCTACTTTGTATCTCATCACATGCCTGTATAGTTGTGGGGAGTGATAGCCATCAGCTCGGCCTTCACGTCCTCGCTCACATTCAGTGTCTTGATAAAGTCGTGTATGGTTTCCTCCGTCATCTTCTTGTTGGTGCGAGTCAGCGCCTTCAGAGCCTCATAGGGATGCGGGTAACCCTCGCGTCTGAGTATGGTCTGTATGGCCTCAGCCACCACGGCCCACGTGTTGTCGAGGTCGGCGTTTATCTTGTCTTGGTTGAGAATGAGCTTTCTCAGACCCTTCAGAGTGCTCTGTATGGCTATGATGCTGTGGCCCAAGGGCACGCCGATGTTGCGCAGCACGGTAGAGTCGGTAAGGTCTCTTTGCAACCTGCTCACCGGCAACTTCATGGCCAGGAACTGCAGATAGGCGTTGGCCAGGCCCAGGTTGCCCTCGCTGTTCTCATAGTCTATGGGGTTCACCTTATGCGGCATGGCGCTTGAGCCCACCTCGCCAGCCTTGATTTTCTGCTTGAAATACTCCATGGANNATATACATCCAGAAGTCGCGGTCTAGGTCTATGATGATGGTGTTGATGCGTCTCAAGGCGTCGAACACGGCAGCCAGGCAGTCGTAATTGCTTATCTGTGTGGTGTATTGCTCACGCTCCAGGCCCAGCTTCTCGCTCACGAACTTGTCGCCAAAGGCTTTCCAGTCGTAAGAAGGATAGGCCACATGATGCGCGTTGAAGTTTCCGGTGGCGCCACCAAACTTTGCTGTGAGCTTGCAAGCCTTGAGCGACTTGAGCTGCTCGGTGAGCCGGTAGACGAACACCATGATTTCCTTGCCCAGACGGGTGGGTGAAGCGGGCTGTCCGTGCGTCTTGGCGAGCATCGGAACGTCTTTCCATTCCTCGGCATAAGCGGTGAGCTGGCTGATGAGCTCTTGCAACTGAGGATAATAAACATCGTGCAGTGCCTCCTTGAGTGACAGGGGCACGCTGGTGTTGTTGAT
>DLDC01000084.1:1597-1767 GCA_002480935.1 Prevotella sp. UBA7782
ACGGCCTTCACGTCGTGGTTGGTTATCTTCTCTATGTCTTTCACCCTCTGAGCGTCTGCCTCGCTGAAGTTGCGGTAGATGTCGCGCAGCTTCTCGAAGAGAGCATGGTCGAACCCGGCCAGCTGGGGCAAGGGCAACTCACACAGCGTGATGAAATATTCTATCTCAAC
>DLDC01000084.1:1842-1990 GCA_002480935.1 Prevotella sp. UBA7782
TCAATGTGTCAAGAGTCATAGTTTAACCTTTATTATTCTGGTGCAAAATTAGCAATTATATTCTAAATGACGGCTGATTTAGTGTTATCTTTCACTAATATAAATTGATATATATCCTTTCTTCATGAAGTTATGTGCCGCGGCAACA
>DLDC01000084.1:2041-2453 GCA_002480935.1 Prevotella sp. UBA7782
ACCAACTGAGCTAAACGCCCGATGCGTTGTGTTGGCTGCAAATGTACGAATAATCTTTCGTTTATGCAAATTTTACTCATATTTTTCTGCCCGCGCCCTCACGGCAGCTCACGTCTGCTCAGCTCATTGCTACCCTACTGACTGACAACCACTTGCGCCAGGGTTTGCAAAAGCGCCCTTTTTGAGGGTTCAAAGCGCCTATTTGACAAAGCAAAATGCATGTTTTCAGAGGGCAGAAAGGCCTGTTCTGGAAAGTAAGCTGCATAAGGGTGAAAAGCGGAGTGTGACCGACAGGGCAGTGAGAGCAAGGAGGACGTAGAGCAAGCAGATGGCAAAAAGCATAAAAAAAAGTCCCTGCATTTCCGAAGAAATACAGAGACTAACACCCCACGTGGGCGTTGACGGATTCGAA
>DLDC01000084.1:2497-2817 GCA_002480935.1 Prevotella sp. UBA7782
CAACTGAGCTAAACGCCCTTGCTCTTGAAAGCGGTTGCAAAGGTAAGAAGTTTTTGTGAAACCCACAAATAATATTCGGCTTTTTTATAAAAAAAGTGCCTCCCTTGTGGGGAAGCACTCTTTAATGCTATATATAACAAGATGTTGATTACTCAGCAATCTGTACGGTAGCACGACGGTTGAAGGAGATTGGAGAGAGCGTGTCTACACCACCCTTGCCTTCGGTTGTGATCTTGCTGCCGTCTACGCCCATCTTCTGGAGCTCGCCTGCAACGGTCTTAGCACGCTGCTCAGACAGCCACTGGTTGTGTGCGGGCTTA
>DLDC01000084.1:2828-11572 GCA_002480935.1 Prevotella sp. UBA7782
GCGCTGTCGGCATAACCAGTAACGAGGAGGTTACGGTTGTTGTCGGTAGCATACTTAGCCAGTGCACGAACGTTTACGAGGTCCTTCTGAGATGCGATGTTGGTCTTGTCGAGGTTGAAGAACACAGAAACAGGAGTTGTGATGAGCTCCTTAGCTGATGTGCTCTCAACGGGCTTCTGGTTAGCCAGGAGGTTCTTCAGACGGTCGTTCTCAGCCTGTGCGTCGCGCAGCTTAGCGTTGAGTGCGTCGAGAGCAGCCTGGTTCTGAGCCATGATAGCGTCTACGTCAGGAGTCTTGTTCCATGTAGCCTTGCCCAGGTTGAAGGTCAGGCCCACCTCGCCATAGAGGTAGTTGTCGTGGCAATCCCAGCCGCGGTTGGTGCGGGTAACCTCATCAACACCATCGGCATCACCTTCCTGACGGTTCCAACCCACTTCGACGTTAACAGCAAGAAGCTTGTTGATGCGGAATTCGTTGAGCAAACCAACGCTCAGCTGCATGCCATACTGGTTGTAAGTCATACTGCGGGTGAAGCCACCACCTGCGAAGGGAATAACATTCCATACGCGGTTGGGGTTGTAACCAAACAGAAGGTTGCTTACGTTAAACAGCACCTGCTCGTTTGCTGTCCAGAACTTGTCGCCGTAGCTCTTGTTGCCTTCGAACACTGTTTTGCCCCAGATGCCCTGCAACTTAGTACGAAGACCGAGGCCCGGAGTGAACCACTTACCGATGGCAACAGATGCACCAGGATTTGAACGGAACTTCTTGAAGGGGCTCGAGGAATTGTCTGAGCCGTGCTCCTGGCCAGAATACCACACATTCCAGTCGCCACCTACCTGGATGAACCAGTTGCTCCAGAAGGAGTTAGTAGCAACACTGTACTGCTGGGTAGGCACCTCGCTCTGAGCGAAAGATGTCATTGAAACTCCAGCAAAAGCCAATGCAAATAAAATTTTTCTCATAACCTTAATATTATATTAACCTAGTATTATACTCATCTTCTGTGAGTTACATTTTCATTTGGGCGCAAAGTTAGCAAATAAATTTCAAAACAAACTGTTTTTAACAAAAAAATTGCTTTACCAACACAAAAAGTTGACGCATATTACAGTCATCTCTGCCCTTCAAGAGAAATATCAGCCCAAAAGATGTTCGATTTCTTCCTGCTTCAGTATGCTGAGTATTCTATTTCCGTCTGGCGCATAATTTACATTGCCGCAGGCGAAGAGCTCGTTCACAAGGTTCTCCATCTCGTCGTTGCTCAGCACCTGTCCGTAGGGTATGGCGGCATTACGGGCCAGGCTAAGAGCCAAAGCCTTGCGTATATCGGCCTCTGCGGTGGTGCCACGCTCCACAGCCGCACCTATCATATCGCTCACCAGGCGCACCGGGTTGAGCCCATCCAGACCGGAGGGTATGCCATTGACGGCGTAGCTGCAATTACCCAAATCAGACAGTTCGAAGCCCATGCGTTCCATATCGGGCAGTATCTTTTGCAACACCACCTGCTCTGAGGCTGGAAACTGCACCACCTCGGGGAAGAGAACCTTTTGCGAGGCCTCGTGATGAGAGCCCAGGTCGCGCATGTACTGCTCGTAGAGGATGCGCACATGGGCCCTGTGCTGGTCGATGATCATCAGTCCCGACTTCACGGCGGTCATGATATACTTGCCCTTATACTGATAGTGTGAGGGCGACTTCTCGGCAGTGAGGGGTTCGTCTTTGGACTTCTCGGCCGGTTGGGTGAAGAGTGCGGGCTCTGCCTGAGCGGGCTTCTCCAGGCCCTGATAGAGCTCTTGCCATTGGTCGGGTGCCTTGGGGGCGCTGGTGGCGGGGGTCTGCCGGAAGGGATTATACTGCGGGTTGTACTGCACCTTGGGCGCCTCTATGTTCTGTACGGGGTTGAACACGGGAATTTCGGGCTTGCCCTGCGTATCGAAGTCGATGGCTGTCACATCGTTGAACCTGCCCAACGACTCTTTGACGGCGGCCGAGAGGATTTGCCAGATGGCCTGCTCGTTCTCGAATTTTATCTCTGTCTTGGTGGGATGTATGTTGACATCGATGTCGGCGGGGTTCACGTCGAAGTAGATGAAGTAAGGCACTTGCTCGCCGGCAGGCACGAGTCGCTCGTAAGCACTCATCACCGCCTTATGAAAATAGGGGTGTTTCATGTAGCGCTCGTTGGCAAAGAAGTATTGATGAGCGTTTTTTTTGCGTGCCGCTTCGGGCTTGCCCACAAAGCCGGAAATCTTGCACAGCGTGGTATCTACGTTGAGCGGCAGCAGCTCCTGATTGGTTTTTCGGCCGAAGATGTCGATGATGCGCTGCCGTCTGTTGGAGGCCGGCAGGCTGAAGAGCTCCACCTGATTGCTGTGCATGGTGAAGGCTATGTTGGGATATACCAGGGCTATGCGCTCAAAGGCCGCGAGGATGTTGTTGAGCTCGGTGGTGTTTGACTTGAGAAACTTGCGGCGCGCTGGCACGTTGAAGAACAAATTCTCTATCATGAAGTTGCTGCCCGCGGGGCATCCCTCGGGTTCCTGACTCACAAACTTGCCGCCGGATATGCACAGCCGTGTGCCTATCTGGCTGTCGGGGGTTCGCGTCTTCAGTTCTACTTGCGACACGGCGGCTATCGAGGGCAGGGCCTCGCCGCGAAAACCCATGGTGTGCAGGGCAAAGAGGTCGGCCGCCTTGCGTATCTTTGAGGTGGCATGCCGCTCGAAAGCCAGGCGGGCGTCGGTCTCAGACATGCCCTTGCCGTCGTCTATCACCTGTATGGAGGTGCGCCCGGCATCAACCACCAGCACATGAATGTTGTGGGCTCCGGCGTCTACGGCATTCTCTACCAGCTCCTTAACTACAGAAGCCGGACGTTGTATCACCTCGCCAGCCGCTATCTGGTTGGCTACTGAATCGGGAAGAAGCTGTATGATATCACTCATTTGTTAAACACTCATTAAAACATAACACAAGAGAAGCATGAGCACTATGAGCAGCAACGGGCCCCACACCACGGTGCTCAGGCCGCGCCGCTTGTGCCTGGCCACGTGCGGAGTGGCTGCCGCGAAAGCCTCGTGCAGGCTCTTCCGGCGGCTGGCCTCATCGCCGCGCGAGGGCTGCTCCATGCCCAGCTCTTGGCGGGCATGCTGCTCTATCTGGTTTACTCTGTCCTTGTGCTCATCTACATATATATAAGTATGGTGGAAAGGACGGGGCTTGCGCGTGTTGAAAAACATCATGATGCCTTGCCGCTAACGTCGCCCTTGCGCACCACCCTGAACAGGTCGTGCTTGTTTTTGGGCCTTATATAGTCATACCACTGAAAGTTTGGCAAATACTTACGGTTGGGTGGGATCTGCGTCATGGGGTACATGGTGCCCGTGGTCTTGGGCATCCACACCTTTTGCAGCTTGCGCTCGGGGGTGATAAACATGCGCATGGTGTCGGTCTCGGCGTATATCAGGCCCACCAGGGTGCTGTCTTTGTCGCTTTGGGGATAGAACACGGAGGTTACCTGCCCCACTGCCTGCGCCTCGCGTGGCTTGCCTGCCACGAAGAAAGCCATCATCTTCTTAGACGACACCTGGTTGTAGTGCACGCTGTCTGGCATCAGTTCGATGGAGAGCGCGTTGCCCATGACATGCGTCTCGCGTATGGTAGAGTCGTTGAAAAACGTTTTGATGGAGTCGCCCAGCACTTGCCGGTTGGCGTTCCAGGCTATCGGGTCGCGATACATGGTGAGGCACGTGTCCTTGCTGTTGAACACCAGCAGGTCGCACACGGCCTGCACGTCGGTGCGGTAGGCCCTTACGTTCTTGATGCCATATAGCTTCCGGAACACCGAGTCGGTGTTGAGGTTGTAGGCTCTCATGCGTATGGTGTCGGCATGTACAAAGAGCGTGTCCTTCTGAGAGAAGTCCTTGGCCAGCGCCTTGCCGTAAGCGATGGCNNTAGACTCGGTGTAATGCACCACATCGGCAAAGACAGAGTGGCGGTTCTTGCGGTCTACGTAGTGCACGTTGCCCCTTCCCTCGCCCTTCTTGGCGGTGCTGTTATACTTGAGATAGTCGCCCGTGATGCGGCGTTTGTTCTTCTTGTCTACCACCACTACATGTCCGTGGCCCTCGCTCTCGCCCGTCTTGCTGTTGTATTTCAGGTTGTCGCCCGAAATGTCACGCTCTTTTGATGTGATGGTAGAATAGCCTATGAGGGTCATGCGGTCGGTGGCGGGATAGTAATATCCCTCAGACGTCTTGATGGTATTGCCCTGCGTGTGTATGGTAGAGGGCCCAACGACGTGCGCCTCCCTTGTCCGGGTGTCATAGTTAAGGGTGTTTGTGTGGATGACATACTTGGGGCTGCGCACCACCACGTGGTCATAGGCATTGGCTTTGTGCTCTTGCTGAAAGTATTCGCCCCGCATAGACGAGATGGTCATGTTGCCTAAGACCATTCTTCCGCCGTGTTCGCCCCAGTAAGTGCCGCTCTCTGTGACGCGGTCGTAGTTAAGGCTGTCGGTGTATAGCACCCTTCCGGGCTGTCGCAGCACCACGTGCTGTCGTGCCTCTATGAGCTGGTCGGTGCCTGAGTAGCGTGCTCTGCCGCAGCTGAGCGACGCGCCTTTGCTGCCTTTGATGTGCACATGTCCGAAGGCATCGAACGTATTCTGCTCCTGATTGTAGTAAGCGCTGTCGCACGTCAGCACCGTACCGTCGTAGCGGAAGCGCACCCTGCCCTTCACGATTTGCACTCCTGGGCGCGCGAACTCATCATACATCAGCTCATCGGCATGGTCTAGATACACCCGTGTGGCCTGCCGCTTCTTATGATGCTGCGCTGCCGCGGGCAAAACAGCCATGAGGACAAAGAGGCATAGAACCACTCTCATGACCCTATGCCCTACTCTATGTGTTAAAAAAGAAATGTGCAAGCCTGTCATTTAACCCATCCTTCGTATTCGAAATCACAATTTCTGTAGCGTGGATCCATGCGCACGTAGGTGTCTTTTATCTTCTTCACCACCCAGTCGTGAATGGTTTGCTGCTTGCGCTTGGCCAAGACAATGTCCTTGAGTGTCTGGAAATCCTCTGTGATGGTGGCCTTGTGCTCGTCTATGCGGCTCTTGAGCTTCACGATGGCACACACCACCTTGCCCTTGGCATTGACCATCTGGAAAGGCTTCGACACCGAGTCTACCTTCATATCGGCCACTTCTTTGGCCACCTCAGAGGGCAGATCCTTCATGGCGAAGCGCGAGGTGCGCGAGTTATCTGTGGTGTTTGCCATCAGTCCGCTGTTGTTGCGCGTGTCCTTATCGTCTGATATGAACGAAGCAGCCTCCTCAAACGAGAACTTCTTGGCCATGATGTCGTTGCGTATGGAGTCTAGTCTGAGCTTGGCATTCTCAATGGCCTGCTCCGACACACGGGGCTTCAGCAGGATGTGGCGGCAGTTGATGCGGTCGCCACGCTTATCTATCAGCTGTATGATATGATAGCCGAACTCGGTCTCTACTATCTTGGATATCTTGTTAGGATCGGTCAGGTTGAAGGCGGCGGCAGCAAAGGCGGGGTCTAGCATGCCTCGTCCGGTATAGCCCAATTCGCCTCCGTTGCGTGCAGAACCGGGATCTTCAGAATATAGTCTGGCCAGTGTGGCAAATGATGTTTCACCTTTTGTCACACGTTCGGTGAAGTCGCGCAGCTGGTTTTTCACCCTGTTTATCTCCTCAGGCTCTATCTTCGGGGTCTGAGTGATAATCTCTACCTCCACCTGAGTGGGCACGGTGGGGATGCTGTCAGCCGGAATGTTGCGGAAATAGGCACGCACGTCAGCCGGCGACACGGTAATATCTTCCACCAACTTTTCCTGCATCTTCTGTATGAGTTGCCGGTTTTTGAACTCATCATGCAGGTCTTGCCTCATCTGAGTGATTGACTTGTTCTGATAAGCCTCAAGCTTTTCGCGCGAGCCACCAGCCAACTGAATCCAGTAATTAATCTGTTGGTCTACGCCTTGAGCTATCTCAGACTCCGTAACCTCTATACTGTCGAGGGCTGCCTGGTGCAAGAAGAGCTTCTGCACAGCCAGCTGTTCGGGTATGGCACAATCAGGATTGTTCTTCCACTTCATGCCTTCCATCTCGCCTTGCAGCTTCATAGCCTCAACGTCTGACTTGAGTATAGGCTCATCACCCACCACCCATATCACCTGGTCTACCACATTATTATAGTCTTGGTCAGACGATACAGAGTCTAGGGGCGCCTTTGCTCCCTCGGGCCTGACGGCTTGTGCCGACGCTCCCAATAGCAAGAGAGCGCCCAGCAAGCAGAGGGGCAGAATAGTAAAGACCGTTTTTTTCATGCGTCTAATGTTTGTTTACCGTTGCCAGCACGTCGCGATTGATTACCACAGGATATTCCTTACGCAGTGTGGCCACCCATTCTTTCTCCAGAGCGTCTTGATAATCGGCAGTCACAAGGCCTTTCACGTCGGTGTAATCCTGCGGAGCCTTGAGCTTCTTGCCGTAGACGGCGTCTATAGGATAGTCTTTGAGCGGTGTCACGGTAGTGTCTTTTTTGAATATCTCTTTATCCACCAGAGCGTCATCTCCTGGCTTGAAGATGCCTTTCTCCACCCTGATGCGTATCACAGAGTCGTTGTTGAAGGTCTGACGGAGCTTGTCTGCCCACTTATCAAAGGGTATGTTCTTCACCGCGTCGCGCACGGCAGCCACGTCGCCTTGCTTTTTAACATGATAGGCTATGCCCTTGAAGCGAGGTCCGTCCCATGCATACTTCTTCTTATTCTTCTTGAAATAGGCGGCCAGACCAGCCTCATCCTTGGCTGCCTTGTCCCATACGGTGCGGTTGCTTATCTCAAACATGAGCAAGCCATCGTGATATTCGCGCACCAGATTCTTCAGTTCGGGGTCCTTGGCCTCCATCTCAGAGAGCCGCCGGGTGTATATATCCTCGGCGGTGACGGGCGTTTTGCTGGCCTTCACCATATCTTCTACCTTCTTATTGGCCAGCATGCTGCGCACATCGCGTGCCTCCAGGAAGCGCACTATATTGGTTCGGAGTGAGTCGAAGGGCGGAACCTGCGAGCGCTTGTCCATCTTGATGATGTGATAACCATAAGGTGTGAGGAACGGTTTGCTCATCTGGCCGTCCTTCAGTGAGTAGGCCACATCCTCAAACTCCTTCACCGTCTGTCCGGGACCCATGGTAGGCAACTTTCCTCCGTTGATGGCTGAGCCTCTGTCTTGCGACACTTTCTTGGCCATCGTGGCAAAGTCGGCTCCTTTCACTAGGGCTTGATAGATAGAGTCTATGCGCACCTTGGCAGAGTCTTGCATACCCTTTGACGCCTTTTGCGGCACGAGTATGAGGATGTGCGAAGCCTGGAAGAGTCCACGCGGACCTATTTGCTGCTTCATATTGTCATAATAGCGCCGGGCTTCAGCCACTACATCCGAGTCGGTAACAAACGAAGGACGGATGAGTTGGTCGCGATAAGTGAGATATTCTTTCTTAAACGACGACAGCGTGTCAAGGTGAGCGTCGAGCGCCGCCATGACTTTGAGCTTGTAATTAACGAAAAGGTCCACATACTCGTCTACCGTTTTCTTGTCTATAACGCCCTCGGCATTGTTCTTATTATAAGAATACTCAAACTCAGAACGGCTCACGGGCTGGCCTTTGATGGTCATGATGACCGGGTCGGTCTGAGCATGTGCCATGGCAACGCCCATAAGCAGCATGGCAACTAAAGTCTTAACCCTCATATTATCATAATGTATTAAGCAGCTTGCGCACCCCATAGGGGCACGACAAGCTGTTGATTTCACACGTTCAGCTTATCACTCGGGGCGGCTGTAGTTAGGCGCCTCGCTAGTTATAGTGATGTCATGCGGATGGCTCTCCAATACTCCGGCATTGGTGATGCGCACAAACTTGGCATCGTGCAGGCGCTCTATGGTAGGCGCTCCGCAATAGCCCATGCCTGAGCGCAGACCGCCGATGAGCTGGTAAACAACCTCCTGCACCGTGCCCTTGTAAGGCACTCGGCCTGCGATGCCCTCCGGAACGAGCTTCTTCACGTCCTTGGTGTCGCTTTGGAAGTAACGGTCTTTTGAGCCGTTCTTCTGTCCCATGGCCTCGAGTGAGCCCATGCCACGATAGCTCTTGAACTTACGTCCGTTGTAAATGATGGTCTCGCCGGGGCTCTCCTCTGTACCAGCCACCAGCGAACCTATCATCACGCAACTGCCACCGGCAGCAAGAGCCTTAACCACATCGCCCGAGTAGCGCAGTCCGCCATCAGCTATCAGAGGCACGTCGGTGCCCTGCAGGGCAGAGAACACATCGTAAACGGCAGAGAGCTGCGGCACGCCCACACCAGCTACCACACGTGTTGTGCAGATAGAGCCCGGACCGATACCTACCTTCACTGCGTCTGCGCCATTCTCTACGAGCATACGTGCTGCAGCACCAGAAGCAATATTGCCTACTACGATGTCAATATCCTTAAAGGCATTCTTTGCTTCCTTCAACTTGTCAATCACGCCCTTTGAGTGACCGTGAGCCGTATCGATGACAATCGCGTCAACACCCGCGTCTACCAGTGCCTGCGCACGCTCTAACGTATCCACGGTGACACCTACGCCCGCAGCCACCCGCAGACGGCCCTTGTCATCCTTGCAGGCATTGGGCTTGTCCTTGGCCTTGGTG